>JAEZMI010000097.1 GCA_023414975.1 Pseudomonadota bacterium
GTGCAGTGTGGCGGACGATCAGTGCAGTGTGGACGAGCTCACCGCATCATCCGGCCAACTCACGCGGCGGCGGACGCCTGACGCGCGACGTGGACGATCTCGCCACGGGTCACGTTGATGTCGGCGAGCGTGCGGTCGTCGAGCTGCGACAGCTCGATAACGGTGCGACGGTACGCCTGCCAGCGGCGGATCTGCTTGGCAACAAGGCCCCAGAGCAGCATGTGAAGTCTCCATCAGCTTAGATACCGGATCGCGGCCATCCCTCACGCGGGGCCAGCTGCACGTCCGTTAATCATTTCGCTGCCTATATATTCGACACACTGCACATTCGGTAGGAAATATACCGCATCCCAGCCCTGCGCCGCCCGCATGCCAAACTCATAATTCGTTCATATTCCGCAAGCCTCGGGACAGTTTCCCGTGACTCAGCCGCACCTGACTCGGGCACGCATGGCTCAGGCGCCCGCCAGCGCCTGTTCCAGATCGGCGATGATGTCGGCGGCGTCCTCGATGCCGATGGAGACGCGGATCACCTCCGGCCCGGCGCCGGCCGCGCTCTTCTGCTCGTCCGCAAGCTGCCGGTGGGTGGTGGAGGCCGGGTGGATGATGAGGGAGCGGGTGTCGCCGATATTGGCGAGATGCGAGAACAGCCGGACGCCCGACACCAGCGCGACGCCCGCCTCATAGCCGCCCTTGAGGCCGAAGGTGAACACCGCGCCGGCCCCCTTCGGCGTGTAGCGCCGGGCGAGGTTGTAGTAGCGGTCGCCGGGAAGGCCGGGGTAGCTCACCCATTCCACCTTGGGATGATCGGCCAGGAAGGTCGCCACCGCCAGCGCGTTGTCGGAGTGGCGCTGCATGCGCAGCGGCAGGGTCTCGATGCCGGTGAGGATGAGGAAGGCATTGAACGGCGACAGGGCGGGGCCGAGATCGCGCAGGCCGAGCACGCGGGCGGCGATGGCGAAGGCGAAATTGCCAAAGGTCTCGCCGATCACCACGCCCTCATATTCGGGGCGCGGCTGGGACAGGAAGGGATAGCGGCCCTCGCGCAGCCAGTTGAACGAACCGCCATCGACGATGAGGCCACCGATCGAATTGCCATGCCCGCCGAGGAATTTGGTGGCGGAGTGAATGACGATGTCCGCGCCATGCTCGAACGGGCGGATCAGGTAGGGCGTCGCCAGCGTGTTGTCGACGATCAGCGGCACGCCGGCGCGCCTGGCGATTTTCGAGATGGCGGCGATGTCGGTGACGATCCCGCCGGGATTGGCGATGGATTCGATGAAGATCGCCTTGGTCATGGGCGAGATCGCCTTTTCGAAGGAGGCGACATCGTCGGAATCGGCCCATACCACGTTCCAGCCGAAGCTCTTGAAGGCGTGGTTGAACTGGTTGATCGAGCCGCCATAGAGCTTGCGCGCGGCCACGAACTCGTCGCCGGGCTGCAGCAAGGTCTGGAAGGTGAGAAGCTGGGCCGCATGGCCGGACGCCACCGCCAGGGCCGCCGTGCCGCCTTCCAGCGCGGCGACGCGCTCCTCCAGCACCGCATTGGTGGGGTTGCCGATGCGCGTATAGATATTGCCGAACGCCTTAAGGCCGAACAGCGAGGCGGCATGATCCACGTCGTCGAAGACGAAGGAGGTCGTCTGGTAGATCGGCGTGGCGCGGGCCTTGGTGGTCGGGTCCGGTTGGGCGCCCGCATGAACGGCCAGGGTGGCGAAACCCGGATTCGCCGGGAGGGTGCTCTCGGGAAGGGTGCTCTCGGGAAGGGTGCTCTCGGGAGGGGTGCTCTCGCTCATGGGCGTTCTCCTGCTCGGCCGCGGTTCCGGCGGCTGCCTTTACCGCCATCCTTGCCGCTTCAGTAAAAAACGCAAGTCGGCTGGCAAAATATTTAAATCACGCATAATTAATGTTTTATGCGCGTCCCGGCCCGGGGGCGGGTAGCCATGCCGGGCGATTCAGGCTCGCGACAGGTCGGCCCGGTATGGCTGCGAGCGGGGCGGCAGAGCGGCCTCGGCACGGGTAGGAGCGCCTTGCAGGCGTGGCGGACGCCTCGGCGCTTCGTTTTGCGGTACCCGCCGATCCCTCTGCCGCCCCACCCTCGAATCGACGTTACCGGCGGGGAGCCGCGGGCGACCGGGCCACGCGCCCGCCGCAAGCCCAGCGCCCGTCCTCCAGGGCCCGTCCTAAGCCCCGCGCGCGCCTGCGATCACGCGACGCGCGGCAGGCTCAGGCGCGGAATCTCGATCGCCGGGCAGCGGTCCTGAATGACGGCGATGCCTGCCGCCTCGGCCTTCGCCGCGGCCGCGTCGTCGCGCACGCCGAGCTGGGTCCAGATGAGGGCCGGGCGGGGCGCGAGCGCCAGCGTCTCATTCACCACGGCGTCCAGATATTCCGGGGCGCGGAACACATCGACCATGTCGACCGGCTCGGGCACATCGGCGAGCCGGGCATAGGTCGGCAGGCCGGCGATGTTGCGCCCCGCCTGGCCGGGATTGATGGCGAACACACGGTAGCCATGGCGGGCGAGGAACAGGGCGACGCCGTGGCTCGGCCGCGCAGGGTTTGGGCTCGCCCCGACCACGGCGATGGACCGCACGCGGGTGAGCCAGCCGCTGATCAGCGCGTCGTCGTAATGATCGTGGTTCATCGGGTGTTCCTGAAGCCCCGTCGGGTTTTCCTGAAGCTCCGGCCTTTGGCGGAGCGGGTTCGATCTCGCGGCGTGTCGGCTACCGAGATAGGTGGCGGGGCGGAAAAATCCACCCGGCGCCGGGGCGCGGCAGGCGCAGGAGCGGGTGGGGGAGGTGGGTGGCGGCGCGGCGCAGACCTCCGCATTCGCGCGCCATGGCGGGAACCCCGCGGGCTCAACAAAACGGGCCGAAAAGGCGCCGGCGGACCCGCGCCGCGCCCTCTGGATACGCAATTTCAGCGACTTAGATGGTGGTATTAAAATACCTATTTAATAACCCATTGTTTTACATGGGCTTTTTCGGCATTGTGGTGATTGACGTTGTGCGCGCACTCGGCTAGAAGCCGCCCCACGAGAGAAGTGCCGCCGTCGAGGCTGGCATCCCCCGGCATATTGGACATTCCCATGAAGACGTATTCGGCAAAACCGGCCGACGTAGAGAAGAAGTGGGTCGTGATCGACGCCTCCGGCCTTGTGGTCGGGCGTCTGGCCACGATCATCGCGACCCGCCTGAAGGGCAAGCACAAGCCGACCTACACCCCCCACGTCGATTGCGGCGACAACATCGTCGTCATCAACGCGGAGAAGGTGGTGCTGACCGGCAACAAGCGCGCCGCCAAGGTTTACTACCACCACACCGGCTTTCCGGGCGGTATCAAGGAGCGGACGGCCAAGTTCATCCTCGATGGCCGTTTCCCCGAGCGCGTTGTCGAGAAGGCGGTCGAGCGCATGCTGGCGCGCGGCCCGCTCGGCCGCAAGCTGATGGGCAATCTGCGCGTCTACAAGGGCGCCAGCCACCCGCATGAAGCCCAGCAGCCGGTGACGCTCGATGTCGCCGCGCTCAACCGTAAGAATGTGGGGATCTGATCATGGCTGAGCTCATTCAGTCGCTCGACGGGCTCGAGGCCCTGAAGTCGCAGGCCGCCGCCGAAGCCCCCAAGCATGTCCAGAAGCTGGACAAGCAGGGC
>JAEZMI010000123.1 GCA_023414975.1 Pseudomonadota bacterium
TGGCGCGCGCGGCGATCGCGGCCAGCGGGTCCCAGGTTCCCGCGACGGCGGGGCGCACCGCCTCGGCCGCGGCTTTCGCCGCGTCGGGATTCATGTCGAGCAGAAGAACGGCGAATTCGTCCCCGCCGAGGCGGCCGACGCAGCCGCGCGCTCCCGCCTCGGTCCTCAGCGCCAGCGCGAGCGCCACCAGCACCGCATCGCCGACCTGATGCCCATAAGCGTCGTTCACCTCCTTGAAGCGGTCGACGTCGACGAACATGAGCGTCGCCGGGGTGGCCCGGGGAGCGGCCATGCGCAGCTTCCGGCAGGTTTCCTCGAAGCCGCGCCGGTTCAGCGCACCCGTGAGGGCATCGACCTGGCTGGCCGAACGCAGCCTCTCGATCACGCTCATGCACGCGGCGAGCAGGATCGCGAAGGCGAGCAGCAGCACGATCACCGCGCCGGTGATCTTGAAAACGAAACCCCAGATGGAGTTTTGCCACGCGTTGGCGACGGGACCGTACTCGCTCAAGGCGAGGAAGACGAACCCCTGCGCGCCGAGGATCGCCGCCACGATGGCGAACGCGCCATAGAGCACGCCGTCGCCCGCATGGCGCCAGCGGCCACGGGCCGACCACAGGGCTGCGACGAGCAGCGCCGCACACCCGCACTGCATCACGGATGTCTCCAGCCGGACGCTGTACATGACACCCGACGAGAATGCCGCGAGCGCCAGAGTTGCGGCGATGATGGTCCAGCGCGCAACGAGCAGACGCGGCGCATCGAAATGACGGATGGTGCCACCCGCCATGGCATTGGTGCCCAGAAGGAAGAAGGCATCTTCCACGATCGGTTTCACCGTCGACCATTGGCCGAGCTGAAACAGGGTCAATGTGTACCCGGCCCCGATCAGCAGGAAGGCCGCACCCCAATGGCTCGTTTCCAGGTCGAGCCGGCGCAGGAACAGAAAAAACAGACCGAGGAGAAGGAAGCAGCTCGGCACTGCCCATGTGAGCACGATTTGTTCCAAACCACGCTCCTCAAAATGGTCGTAGGCAATTTGGTACCGCGCGCGGCAGGTCGGATGCAAGAATTCATACGTATAAACCATCGCCCTGGACGCATGCGTCGGGCAGATTCGAGGTTTAGGCGATGCCGACCGCCCGTACGGTCGGCGCCGCGTCCTCCACCTCCTCATGGGGAGCGATGGAGACGGCCATCTCGGTCATCTCCGCCTGGCCATAGATGGTTGCGAAAGCGGCATCGGCCGCGTCGCGCCCCACGCCGATACGTACAAGACCCTGCAGCGCCGCCTTGCGGGTGGGGTCGAACAGGTACCAGGCGCCGTCCAGATAGCATTCGAAGACCGCGTGGAAATCCGGCGGGTCGAGCTGCCACGCATAGGAGCTGGCGAAGCGCGCGGGGATGCCCAGCGCCCGGCAGAAGGCGATGCCGAGATGCGCGAAATCCCGGCATACGCCGGCCCGCTGCACCATCGTGTCATAGGCCGAGGTCTCGGAATTGCTGCTGCCGCTCACATAGTCGACATGCTCATAGATCCAGTTGCAGATAGCGGTGACGCGCTGGTGCCCGCCGGGCAGATCGCCGAATTCGCGCAGGGCGAAGCGCGCCAGCCGGTCGGACTGGCAGTAGCGGCTGGGATTGAGAAAGGTGATCACCTCCAGCGGCAGTTCGCCCACCGGGGTCTCGCGCACCTGCGACGGGTCGGCCTCGTGCATGTCCAGCGCGACCGTCGCGTCATAGGTGACGGTGAACGGGCCCGGTTCGACGATGGCCCTCACGAGCCGCGTGCCGCCCTCGGTCTCGAAGCGGTCGAGGGCCACAGGCGGCGTCAGTTCCAGCGTCTCGGTCAGGATTTTCTGGTTGCGCAGCGCCGCCGCTTCGATGTTCAGGATGAATACGGTTCTCTCCTGCACCTCATAGGCGAGGCGCGCGGCGACGTTGAATTTCATGGGTCGTTGTCCGGTTGCGTCGCGGTTAAGACGCAAATCCGGCCGCTTGGTTCCGCGCGACGCCCTCAACCGTTCGACGCGTTGCCGCAGCGCACCATTCCGGTCGGCACAAGCCGGGCGCCGGCGCCTCAGGCCTTGGCGATGCGCACCCGATTGTCGTGGAACGCCACGCCGCCGACCGGGGCGACGGCGTCGTCGCCGGTCAGGCTGTTGATGCCGCGCCCGTCCTCATGGGCGCGGTTCGGCCAGATCGATTCCGCGACCACCACGCCGCGCCGCAGCCCATCGAAAATCTGCACATGCAGCCGGACCTCGCCGCGCGCGCTGGTGACGCGGGCGACGTCGCCCGCAACCAGGCCGAGCACGGCCGCGTCCTCCGGGTGGATCATCAGTTCCGGCCGCTTCTCGCGGGCCACCGAGCTCGGGGTCTCGGTGAAGGTGGAGTTGAGGAAGGTGCGTGCCGGCGCGGTGACGAGCCGGAACGGGTAGTCCTCATTCGCCTCCTCGATCACCGCCCAGTGGTCCGGCCATGCCGGCATGTGCTCATAGGGGCCGATCTTGGCCGGCGCGGCGGCATAGGGAACATTCGCCCAGTCGGGACTGAGGCGGAACTTGCCGTCCGGCCAGTTGAAGCCCTTGAGGTAGTGTGCCGTCTCGAAATCGGGCTGAACATCGAGGAAGCGCTTTTCCTCCAGCTCCGCCAACGTGCCCCGCCCGGTCGCCTGGAGCGTCCAGTCGATGATCTCGCGCGGGCTCATGGCGAAGCCGCGATGCTCCGCGCCGAGACGTTCCGCCAGCGCGCCGATCACCTCGTGGTTGGAGCGGCACTCGCCCGGCGGCTCGACCAGCTTCGGGCCGAGGATCACATACTGGTTGCCGCCGGCCTGATAGAGGTCGTCATGCTCGGTGAACATGGTCGCCGGCAGCACGATGTCGGCGATTGCCGCCGTCTCGGTCATGAACTGCTCATGCACGGCGACGAAAAGGTCGTCGCGCGAAAAGCCCGCCCGCACCTTCGCCTGATCCGGGGCGACGGACACCGGGTTGGTGTTCTGGATCAGCATGGCCGTCACCGGCGGCCCGCCGGCCAGCGCGTCGGCGTCGCCCGTGAGGATCGCGCCGATGCGCGACTGGTCGAGCTGCCGGCCCGGCCGTGGACGCGCCGGGCTGCACACATCGGCCTGACTGTTCACCTCATCGAACCGCGGAGACAGCAAATCCAGCCCCTCGATCAACGTCTTGTCCCAGCGGTAGATGGCCGAATTCGTATGGAACGCCCCACCCCCCTCATGCCGCCACGCACCCGTCACCGTGGGGATGCAGGTGACCGCGTGCATCGCCACCGCGCCATTGCGCGAACGGGTAAAACCATACCCCGCGCGAATGAAGGTCTTGGGCGTGCGACCGATCGCGTGGGCGAAGGCCTCGATCTCCGCGGCCGGAAGACCGGTGATGGCTTCCGCCCAGGCGGGTGTCCGGTCCCGCAGATGCGCTTCGAGACCCACCGGATCATCAGCAAAATCAGCGAGATAGGCCCGCTCGGCGAGACCGTCGCGGAACAGCACATGCATGATCGCGCAGGCGAGCGCCGCGTCTGTTCCCGGCCGGATGAGCACGGGAATGTCCGCCTGCTCCATGGTCGGCGAACGGTATATATCTACCACCACGATCTTCGCGCCACGTTCCTTTCGGGCGCGGATCGCGTGCGTCATGACGTTGACCTGCGTCGCCACCGGGTTGGTGCCCCAGATCACGACGAGATCGGACTTGGCCATCTCGCGCGGGTCCGGCCCCGCAAGCCGCCCGGTCCCGGCCAGGAAGCCGCTCCAGGCCGGATTGACGCAAATCGTTGACAGGAAACGTGAATACCCCATCGCATGGGTTAGCCGATTGATGCCGTCACGCATCACCAGCCCCATCGTGCCGGCATAATAATACGGCCACACCGTCTCGGGCCCATGCATCCGCGCGGCCACGGCGAAGCGATGGGCGATCTCGTCGAGCGCCTCGTCCCAGCCGATCGGCGCGAAACGCCCCTCCCCCTTGCCCCCGATGCGTCGCAGAGGGCGGGTCAGGCGATCCGGGTGATGCGCGCGCTCAGCGTAGCGAGCCACCTTCGCGCAGATGACACCGGCGGTGTAGCTGTCGTCGCGCGAACCACGCACGCGGCCGATGCGCCCGCCGGAGATGTCGATCTCCAACGCGCAGGTGGACGGGCAGTCATGCGGGCAGGCGGAATAGCCGGTGCGGCTGGGAAGGCTGTGCTGATTCATGAAAAGGGCGCTCCGCCAGCATCCTAGCGGAGCGCCCGTCGTTTTTACATCACGGCGTTAGGCGAACGCCGCAAAAGCTCAGTGCGA
The DNA here is from genome assembly GCA_023414975.1 of Pseudomonadota bacterium. Classification (GTDB taxonomy): domain Bacteria; phylum Pseudomonadota; class Alphaproteobacteria; order Rhizobiales; family Xanthobacteraceae; genus Ancylobacter. The sequence continues at coordinate 4,313 of JAEZMI010000123.1, forward strand.
GCCGACCGCAGCGGCCGAACGGCGGCTCTTCACGATCCAGCCGAAGGCGAGCACGAAGGCCGCGCCGACCACCGCAGCGGCATAGTGCGGCAGCGGACCGGGCTTCAGGCCCACCGGATCGTCCGGATCGGCGATGGTCTCGACCAGATTCGGCCCCATGGTCTGCATCGTCTCCAGAACGATCTTGTCGCTGACCAGCATCTCACCGGCGATCCAGCCCAGCAGCGCCGCGCCGAACCAGATGAGGATCGGGAAGCGCGAGATCAGCTTCAGGATCAGCTGCGAACCGAAGATGATCAGCGGGATGGTGAGCAGCAGGCCGAAGATGAACAGTTCGGCATGGCCACGGGCGGCGGCGGCGATGGCGACGACATTGTCGAGGCTCATTACGGCGTCGGCGATGGCGATGGTGCGCACGGCCTTCCACAGACTGTCCGCGCCTTCGACATGATGGCCGTCACCCCCCTCGTCCAGCACCAGCTTGATGGCGATCCAGAACAGCAGCAGCGCGCCCACCACCTTCAGGAGCGGCACGCCGAGGAGGTACGAAACGACCAGCGCGAAGATGATGCGCAGCCCGACCGCCGCGGCGGCACCGAGCAGAATGCCCCATTTGCGCTGCTTCTCCGGCAGCGAGCGACAGGCGAGCGCGATGACGACAGCATTGTCGCCGGACAGCAGAAGGTCGATCCAAATGATCTGCAGCAGAGCTACCCAGAAGATCGGGCTTGAAAAATCCATGGTCCTCTCCGGTCGAACGGGTCGATGTCAGCAATGAGAAAGGTTCCATCCCTGGTATACGTTGCAACATATGCCAGATTCTGCCCCTGCAACTGAAAGCGCCCGCGACGGATAAGGTCGCGGGCGCGTCAGGGAGGGAACCCGGTTCAACGCGTCAGGCGTGCGTTTCGTGCGCGCCGCGACGCAGCCGGGTCATCGCCCAGCCGATGGCGAGCACGATCACCGCGCCGGCCGCTGCGGCAGCGTATTCATAGTGGTGGACCATGGCCTCGCCGAAATAGTCCAGCACCTTCACATCGGAGACGAACATCTCGCCCGCCACCCAGCCGAGCAAGGCCGCGCCAGCCCAGACGAGGAACGGGAAACGCGACAGCAGGCCCATGATGAGCGCCGCGCCGGCAATGATCATCGGGATCGAGATGACAAGGCCGATGATGATCAGCGTCCAGTCGCCATTGGCAACGGCGGCAATGGCAACGACATTATCCAGGCTCATCACGAGGTCGGCGACCGCAATGGTGCCGACGGCCCGCCACAGGCTGTCATGCGCCGCAACGCCGCCTTCCTCGCCTTCCGCCTCAGGAACGACGAGATCCACGGCGATATACATCAGCGCCAGCGAGCCGACGATGCGCAGCCAGGGCAGGCCGAGCAGGACGGCGATGATGGCCGTAAACACGATACGCATGCCAACGGCGACACCCGCGCCGAGAATCATGCCGGTCCGGCGCATCTTGTCCGGAAGCGACCGGCACGCCATGGCGATGACGACCGCGTTGTCGCCGGAAAGCAGCACGTTGATCCAGATGATCTTCAACAATGCCAGCCAGAAGAGCGGCTCGAGATAATTCATTATGGTTCCCTCACCTCATTCCGCGCGCGCGGATGAGACTCTTGATTGGTTTAAGCGGCGTTGGCGCGCCGTGCTAAGGTGAGGCAAGAGGAGGTGGCTCCGGCGGGCCCACTCCCGGGCGCTCTTGGCGCGCCAAAATCGGCTTTCCCCGCTGCGGGCCACTTCTCCTGTGGCCGGACCCCCGCAGCGCCATGAGCGGAAACATACATAATAATCCATCCGTCCGCCAACCCCTTCTTCACCATTTTGGGAGTTGACGATGCTGCGGGCGCTAATGTTCGCGCTGCCGCGCACAAGAAAAGCCCCGCCCGGTTGCCCGGACGGGGCCTGAACTCAGCGTAACCGGCTGTCGAAGACTGGCGCTCAGCCGACGATCTCGTTCCCGGCGAAGAACTGGGCAATCTCGATGGCCGCGTTCTCAAGACTGTCGGAACCGTGGGCGGAGTTCTCGCCGACGGAAAGGGCGAAATCCTTGCGGATGGTGCCTTCGGCAGCGTTCGCTGGGTTGGTGGCGCCCATGACCTCACGATACTTCGCGACGGCGTTCTCGCCTTCCAGCACCTGAACGACGATCGGGCCGGAGATCATGAAGTCCACCAGCTCGCCGAAGAAGGGGCGCTCCTTGTGGACGGCGTAGAAGGTCTCGGCCTGAGCGCGGGTCAGCAGGATGCGCTTCTGTGCAACGATGCGAAGGCCAGCCTTCTCGATATAGGCGTTGATGGCGCCCGTGAGGTTGCGCTGGGTCGCGTCGGGCTTGAGGATCGAAAAGGTGCGCTCGAGCGCCATGGTCGTCTTCCTTGGAGTGTAGAAAAAGCGTGATCGGTGCGGCTTATAGCGGGGGCTCCCGGCTCCGGCAAGACGGTGCCGCGCAGGGTGCCGGCATAGCCGGGCCTACGATCGGACGCGAGGGCCGGTAAAGTACCGAAACCCCACGGCCGCCAGCATGCCCGGTCAGCATTCGGCGGGAAAAACTTCGGGCGTTCGCGAATTGCCGGAACTCCGGCCGGGGGGCATCTGTTCTGGGA
>JAEZMI010000229.1 GCA_023414975.1 Pseudomonadota bacterium
CCGCGGGCGCGGCGCTGGTGGCGGGCGCCGGGTTTGCCGGACGCGGGCGGGTCTGCTGTTGCGCGGGGCGAGGGCGTGTTGTCGGCTTTTCGTTGGCGCCCTGCGGGTCGAAGCCGACATAGACGACGTATTTGTCGAGCACGTCGTAATTGGGCCGGGGGAAGCTGATGTCATCGGCCACAAGGCCGAAATCGACCTGCAGCACGCTCGGGCCGATCTCCACCGGCACGGAGTAGAACTTGGTCCAGACCGACTGCGGCGCGGGACCCTCCTGGACCACGGCCACCCGGATGGGCACGTTGACCTTGCCCGGTCCACCCTTGGCACCGAGAAGCACGCGGCCCTGAATGCCCACGCGCATGGTCATGTCCGGCGAAGTGTAGCGGCACTCGCGGGAAAACTGCCCGAGGGTGGCCTGGTAGCGCACGCCGCCCTCGGCGCCGTCGGTCACCTGCCAGGCGGCAGCGCCGGCGCGCACTTCCACCGGAGGGCAGGAATAGTTGGAGGTGTCGCCGGCCGGGCCGGCATTGTTCGCGGTGGCCTCGACCGTGGTGGTCTGAATCTGCGAACCCAACAGGCCCTGATTGCCGGCATTGCCGGTTCCCATGGGGCCCTCATTGCCGCTGCCGCCGCCGATGCCCGCGCCGGCGCATCCGGCCAGCAACAGGCCGAGCGGCAACAACATCAGCCCGTTGCGAAGGCTCCGTGCCTCGACCCGCAGGCGGCTCAGGTTCAGCAGTTCAGCTCTACGCATACACACACTCCCCGCCGAGGCTGGTAGGACCGCTGCGGCTCCGCACCCGGAGCCGGGCGGCTTCGACATCATTCGACCGGCGGCTCTTATAGCAGGCGATCACGCGCGGGGGGAACCGGCGCTAGACGGTTTGCGTGACAGGAAAAACCGGGCCGGGGCACGATCGCTGATTCAACGCTGCGGTCATAGAGGTCAGCCCCCTTGGGCGGAGGCGGGGCTCGCCTCGATGCCCGTCGGCTTGCCGACGAGGGAGAACAGCAGCGCGGGATTCTCCCGCAACCTGGACGCCACACGCTTGATGTCGTCGAGGGTCACGGCAGCAACCAGCGCGTTGCGCCGGTCGATATAGTCGATGCCGAGATTGTCGATCTGGATCTGCAGCAGCTGGGCGGCGACCTTGGCGGAACTGTCGAAGCGAAGCGCGAAGGAGCCGATGAGATAGCTCTTGGCATCCTCAAGCTCGGCTTCCGTTGGGCCTTCGGTTAGAAGCTTGAGATACTCCGCCCGGATCAGCTCAATCGACTCGGCCGCGCGGTCGTTCTTGGTCGCTGTACCTCCGAGGATCAGCGCGGCATGATCGAGCGGGGCGAGGTGGCTGTAGACCGAATAGGCCAGCCCCCGCTTCTCGCGTACTTCCCTGAACAGGCGCGAGGAAAAGGCCGAGCCCCCCAGCATGTGGTTGAGCACGAAGGCCGGAATGAAGTCCGGGTCATCGCGCATCAACCCGATGCCGCCGAAGATCACCGAGGTCTGGGGAACGTCCAACTCCTACACGACGGTGGTGCCGAGGCCCTGCGGCACGATGTTCGGCACCGGCGTGAGCTGCGCCTTCGCCGGCAGGGCGCCGAACATGGCGTCCAGCGCCGGGGCAAGGGTTGCCGCATCGATGTCACCGACCACCGCGATCTTCAGGTTGTCGCGCGCCAGCGTGCGCGTCCCAAACCCGGAAAGGTCGTCGCGGCTGATGGTCGGAACGCTTTCCAGCGTGCCGGCGACCGGCCGGCCATAGGGATGGTTGGGGAAGGCGCGGGCCGACCAGCCGAGGCTCGCCAGGGTCGACGGATCGTTCAGCCGCCGCCGCAGACCGGCAAGCTGGCCCTGCCGGATGCGTTCCACCGCCTCGTCGTCGAAGCGCGGCGCGGTGACAGCGAGGCGCATCAGTTCGAAGGCCGGACCGATGTTTTCCGAGAGCGTGCGCAGAGAGCCGCCGACGGAATCGCGCGAGGCATCGAAACGCAGCTCAATAGCCTTCTCGGCCATGCGGTCCTGAAAGGCGCGGGCATCGAGATCACCCGCGCCCTCGTCGAGCAGCGAGGCCATGAGATTGGCCGTGCCGGGCTTTTCCACCGGATCCTGCGCCGCGCCGCCGATGAACGCGACCTCCATGGCGACCAGCGGCAGGGTGGTATCGTGGACCAGCCAGGCCTCGATGCCGCCCGGACTGACCACGCGTTGGATACGGGTGGTTTCCGACTGGGCAGGAGTGACGGGCGCGAGGGCAATGGTCATGGCGGCAACAACCGGAGCAAGGGCCTTGGCGGCCTTGGATAAACGCGAAGAAAATGCGGGGGGAACGACACGGAGGCGCGCGTGCCCGCTCATGAGCGGTTCTCCGGCTGCGTGCCGGCGGGCGCGGCGCGCGCAGGCTGCGGATTGGTCGGGTTCGGCGCGGCCTGGCGCAGTTCGCTGGTGACGGCGCGGGCGGGAATAAGGTAGCGCCGCGCGACGTTGCGCACGTCGTCCGCCGTGACCTTCTTGACCATTTCCGGCCAGATCTTCACGTCCTCGGCGGTGGAGCCTGTGGTGAGCGCGGCGCCATAGATGCGGGCGAGGGTCGCCTGATTGTCCTGCGCATAGATCGCCTCGGCGACGAGACGCGTCTTGGCGCGCTCGAGTTCGGCCGCCTCCGGTCCATCCTTGGCGAGGGCGCCGATCACCTCGTCGAGGGCGCTTTCAAGTGCCTCCATGGTGACTTCCGGGCGCGGGCTCACCGAGATGCCGAAACGCGTCGCGTCGAGCGCGGTCGACTGGTACCAGGCGCCCGCATTCGCGGCGATGCCCTTCTCGACCACCAGCGTGCGGTAGAGGCGCCCCGTCGCGCCGCCGCCCAGCACCTGCGAGAGCACGTCCAGCGCGACGCTCTCCTCCTTGTCCATACGATAGGATGGCACGAGATAGGCGCGGCCGAGGCTCGGCTGGCCGACGCGCGGATCGGCAAGAACGAGCCGGCGCTCGGCCCGCGGGGTTGGCTCCTGCGGCCGCTCGCGCAGCGCGGTGTCAGCGCGCCGCTCGACCTTGCCGTAAGTGTCGCTGGCGAGCTTCTTGACCTCGTCCGGCTCGACATCGCCGGCCACGACCAGAATCGCGTTGTTCGGCGTGTAGAAGCGCTTGTAGAAGGCCAGCGCATCCTCGCGGTTGAGTTCGCGGATCTCGTCTTCCCAGCCTATGATCGGGTGGCCGTAGGGATGGTTGACGAACATGGCGGCCTGCGACGCCTCGGAGAGCTGCGCGGCCGGATCATTGTCGGTCCGCATGCGGCGCTCTTCCAGCACCACGTCGCGCTCGGGCAGCACAACCTCGTCCGTCAACTGCAGACCGGTCATGCGATCCGCCTCGAACTCCATCACGCGGCCGAGATGCTCCTTGGCCACGCGCTGGAAATAGGCGGTGTAGTCCTGCGAGGTGAAGGCGTTCTCCTGCCCGCCGAGCTTGGCCACCACCTGCGAGAACTCGCCGGCCGGATGCTTGGCGGTACCCTTGAACATAAGATGTTCGAGGAAATGGGCGATGCCGGACTTGCCGGCGACCTCATCGGCCGAGCCCACGCGGTACCACACCATATGGGTGACAACTGGCGCGCGATGATCGGGCACGACCACCACCTGCATCCCGTTGTCGAGCGTGAACTCGGCGACGTCGCCCGCATGGGCGGAACTGTTGGAGGCGAGCGTGGCGGCGATCAGCATCACAGCGGACATCAGCTTTCCAGTCGACGGGGTTCCAGACGGCATTTCCGGTCACGGTATCCGATTTAAGCGTTGCCGGCGAAGCCGGAAAGACCCGGACGCCGCTTTGGGGTTGCAACTCTGCCACAGATCAGGTGGCGAGAATGCGCCTTCGGTTCAATCCCCTGTGAGCCACGGCACGCGAAAGCGGCATGCGCCGGAGCGCCACACGAAAACGCCCCGCTTGTGAGGGCGGGGCGCGGCGGCATGGCGGAACGGGGATCGCTGAGCGGCGGTGCCGGCCGGTGATCAATTGCGGTCGTTGTTCTTCTGCGTACGGCTGAACCAGTCAGGCAAGCTCCAGGCCTTGTCCTCGGGCCGCTCGGCCACCACGCCATAGGGAGCGCCGGGCGCGGGTGTCTGCAGACCCGTCGGCGGCTGGAACAACGCGTCGCGCGGGGGCTCGCCCTCGAAAACGAGCGGCTTTTCCTGCTTTTTGCCCCAGCCGAGGAAGCCGGTCTGGCTCGGCCGCAGCCAGTCCTCCCGCAGGGCGTTGTTGCGCGCGGTCGCCTGTGCATTGGGGCCGGCCGCGTTCGGGTTGACGCCACGCGCGACTTCCGCCGGGGTGAGGGCGCGTGTCGCCTGGCGGTCGCTGAACACGTCCTGCGTCTTGGCGGCCTTTTCGGCGGCCTGACGGCGGACCACGTCCTCATCCTTCGGCCATGCGGGGTTGCTGGTGATGTCGTCGCCATTGCGCGGGGGAGGCAGCACGTCGCCGCTCGGCGGCACGACGAGCGGGGCGCGTTCGCGGTAGCTGATCTCGGGCGGCGTCGGCGCCACGAGACCGAGGCCCGTCAGCAATTGTTCGGTGAAGTTTTCCGACTGCGCCGAAGCAGGCGCGGCGGTGAACAGAAGGGCCGCGCCAAAAGCGCCGCTCAGAAAGCGGGTACGCATCGGGAGGGGTCGCTTCATCATCCGGTCGTCTCCAGCGGCATGGGAGCAAGGCCCGGCCGGGATTGCCGCTGGGGCACCCGCATCGGCCATAAGAGGGCCTGATCTCACGTCAGGACGGCTATTTTGCGGCGCCGCCGCGGAAGGAGTCATACAGAAGCAGTGCCACCCCGGCAACAATGGCGACGTCGGACAGGTTGAAGACGTACCAATAGAAGCCGAAGGCGTGCAGCGAAATGAAATCGAACACCGCCCCATAGGCCGCGCGATCGATGGCGTTGCCGAGCGCTCCACCGATGAGCAGGCCGAGCGCCGCCGCCTCGATCCGCCGGTCCACCCGCGCAAGCCAGAACCAGAACAGAATGGCGGCGATGACCTTCAGCCCGCCCAGCACCCACCAGCCGTCCAGCCCCTGAGAGAACAGGCCGTAGCTGATGCCGGTGTTCCATGCGCGAACGAGGTCGAAGAAGGGCGTGACGCTGACGATGCCGTTCGGCCCGAAGTCGACGCCGTGCAGCACGGCGAGCTTCGAGCCCTGGTCGATCACCAGAGCGGCGAGGGCGAACAGCCCGCCATACAGCGTCAGCGGGCCGAAGAGGCGCAGCTTCATCTTGGAACCGCCGCTCCGCCCGTCATTCGGCTGCCCGTCATTCGGCGGCCCGTCGCGCGGTGGCGAGCTCGCGCAGTGCCATGGCGTCGCGCGGGGTCACGTCAGGATATTCCGGGTCGGTCCCGACCAGCGGCGAGATCTTCCAGGAGCGGGCACATTTGTGGCCTTGCGCCCGCGCCGGAACCACCGCGACGCCCGGCACGTCGTCGAGACGGAAGGCATCCGCAGGCCCCTCATCCGGCATCAGATGGGCGTCGGACGTGATGCACACTTCCGCCAGATCGACCGCGCTCACCGCCGCGAAGAGGTTGGCGTCGGAGACGTGGATGACCGGTGCCGCCTCCAGCGAGGAGCCGATGCGCTTGGCCGCGCGCTCGACTTCCAGCGCCCCCAGCACGACGCGCCGCACGAGGCGGATCTTGCGCCATTCATCGGCCAAGGTCTCGTCGCGCCACTTGGCCGGCGTATCCGGGAAGGTCAGGAGGTGCACCGAGCCGGTCTCGGAAGGGAAGCGTGCCAGCCAGGTCTCTTCCGCCGTGAAGGGCAGGATCGGGGCAAGCCAGACGACGAGGCGGTTGAAGACCTCGTCGAGCACGGTCAGGCATGCGCGGCGCGTGACCGAAGAGATCGGGTCGCAATAGAGCGCGTCCTTGCGGACGTCGAAATAGAAGGCTGACAGTTCCGTCGTCATGAATGACGAAAGGGCCGCGTGGACCCGCTTGAAGTCGAAGCTGGCGTAGGCCTCCCGCACGGTTCGGTCGAGTTCGGCGAGGCGGTGCAGCACCATGCGCTCCAGCGCCGGCATCTCGGACACGGCGACCCTTTCGGCCTCGCGATAGTGATGCAGCGAGCCGAGCAGCCAGCGCAACGTGTTGCGCAGCTTGCGATAGGTTTCGACCGTGGTCTTCAGGATCTCCGGGCCGATGCGCAAATCGTCCGAATAGTCGGAAGCGCAGACCCACAGACGCAGAATGTCGGCGCCCGAGGATTTGATGACCTCTTGCGGGGCGACGACATTGCCGACCGACTTCGACATCTTGCGGCCCTGCTCGTCGAGCACGAAGCCGTGGGTCAGCACCACGTCATAGGGCGGGCGCCCGCGTGTGCCGCAGCTCTCCAGCAGCGAGGAATGGAACCAGCCGCGGTGCTGGTCCGAGCCCTCGAGATACATCACCCGGTCCGTGCCGCCGGAAAAGGCGCGGTTGACCTTGAGGTCGTCGCGCGCTTCCAGCGTGAAGGCGTGGGTCGAGCCGGAGTCGAACCACACGTCGAGGATGTCGTCGACCTTGTGCCATTCATTGGCGCTGTAGTCGGTGCCGAGGAAGCGCTGCGCGGCGCCTTCCTTGTACCAGGCATCCGCGCCCTCGCGGGAAAACGCCTCGGCGATGCGGGCATTGACCTTTTCGTCGCGGAGAATTTCGACCGAGCCGTCGCCCTTGTCGCGCACGAAGACCGCGATCGGAACGCCCCAGGCGCGCTGGCGCGAGACGACCCAGTCCGGGCGGTTCTCGATCATGCCGGTGATGCGGTTCTGGCCGGCCGCGGGCACCCACTGAACGCCGGCGATGCCGCCGAGGGCGCGGGCCCGCAGCGTGTCGCCTTGCGTGGAGGAGCCATCCGCCGCCGCGATGTCCTTGTCCATCGCGATGAACCATTGCGGCGTGTTGCGGAAGATCACGGGGGCCTTGGAGCGCCAGCTATGCGGGTACTGGTGCTTGAGCCGGCCGCGCGCGATCAGCTTGCCGGCAGCGACGAGCGCCTTGATGACCGTGTCGTTCGCGTCGCCTTCCTTGCCCTTGTCGTCCATGACGCGGGCGGCCGCGAAGAGCGGCACATGGTCGTAATAGCGCCCGTCCGGGCCGACCGTGTGCGGGACCTCGCCGAGTTTCTCGGCGATGTAGAGGTTGAAGTCGTCCGCGCCATGGCCGGGCGCGATGTGAACGAAGCCCGTGCCGGCATCATCCGTCACGAAGCCGCCGGGCACGACCGGCACCGGGAAATCGAAATAGCCCTTCGCGCCCTCGACGCCCCGGAGCGGGTGGGCGCAGACGAGGTGGGTCGGATCGACTTCCTTGCGGCGCTCATAGCCGGTGACGCGCGCGGCCTTGAACACATCGTCCGCCAGATTATCCGCCAGGATGAAATGCTCGCCGACCTTCGCCCAATTATCCGGCGCTGCCTCCGTAACCTCATAGACCGCGTAGGTCACGTCGGGCGAGAAAGCGATGGCGCGGTTGCCGGGAATGGTCCAGGGCGTCGTCGTCCAGATGACGATGGAAGCGCCCTCATAGGAGGGGAAGAGGTGGATGTCGTCCGCCTTGTCCGGTGCCTGCAGGCCGCCGCTCGCCGGCACGCGTTCGCGGTATCCCGTAACGGGGAATTTCACATAGATCGTGGTGGATTGGTGGTCGTGATACTCGACCTCCGCCTCGGCGAGCGCGGTCCGCTCGACCACCGACCACATGACCGGCTTGGAGCCGCGATAGAGCAGGCCGTTCTCGGCGAATTTGATGATCTCGCGGGCGATCTGCGCTTCCGCGTCATAGCTCATCGTCACATAGGGGTGCGACCAGTCGCCCTCGACGCCGAGCCGCTTGAACTCGGCGCGCTGGATGTCGATCCAGCTCTCCGCGAAGGCGCGGCATTCCTGGCGGAATTCGACGACCGGCACCTCGTCCTTGTTTTTGCCCTTGGCGCGGTACTGCTCCTCGATCTTCCACTCAATCGGCAGGCCGTGGCAGTCCCAGCCCGGTACATAGTTGGAGTCATGGCCGAGCGCGCCCTGCGAGCGCACCACCACGTCCTTGAGAATCTTGTTCAGCGCGTGGCCGATATGAATGTTGCCATTGGCATAGGGCGGGCCGTCATGCAGCACGAAGCGCGTGCGCCCGGCGCCGGCCTTGCGCTGCTGGCCATAGAGGTCGATCCGCTCCCAGCGCGCCAGCAGCTCCGGCTCACGCTGCGGCAGCCCCGCGCGCATCGGAAACTCGGTCTGCGGCAGGAAAAGGGTGGAGGAATAGTCGTGCGCCTGCGCGGCGTCACCCGCCTCGTTCCCGGCGCCCGCCGGCTTCTGCCCATCGCTGTTGCGGCTCGTCATGACGCGCTCCTTCACTCGCGCCCGGTTTAAGCGCAGCGCCGGGGCGGTGCAAGGGCGGGCTCGCTATGGACGACCTCATGCCGGGCAGGCCCGCGGCCCGATCGGGGATCGGTTGAAGGCGATCCCCGCTCTCCGCTGTACCCCCGCCGGCATCGCGGAGTGGGTCTAACCCAGCGCCGCCTTGGCCCGCGCGCTGTCGATGTCCATCTGGGCGATCAGCGCGTCGATGCTGTCGAATTTCAGCTCGGGGCGCAGATAGGCGTGGAAGGCGACGGTGAGCACCCGGCCATAGAGGTCGCCGGAAAAGTCGAAGATGAAGGTCTCGAGCCGCGGCGCGCCGTCGTCGAAGGTCGGGCGGCGGCCGTAGCTGGCCACCCCCTTGTGCGTCACCCCGTCGATCGTCACCGTGACCGCATAGATGCCATGAGCGAGGGTGGTCGCCGGGTCGAGCCGCATATTGGCGGTCGGATAGCCGAGCTCGCGCCCGCGCTTGGCGCCATGGACCACCTCCGCCTCGACCGCCCAAGGGGCGCCGAGCATGTGCGCGGCCTGCTCGACGCGGCCCTGCGCCAGCGCGGCGCGGATGACGCTGGAGGAAATCTGCGCCCCTTCGTCCAGCAGCGGCGGCACGATTTCGACCGGGAAACCGTGGCGCTGACCGGCCTCGCGCAGAAAGGATGGCGAACCGCCCCGGCCCTTGCCGAAATGGAAGTCGTAGCCCGCCACCACCATGGAAACGCCGAGGTGCCCAACCAGAAGATCGGCGACGAAAGTCTCCGCATCCATTCCGGCCATGGCGGCGTCAAAGGGCAGCACGATGGCGCCATCCAGCCCGGCCTCGGCAAGGCGGCGCAGCTTCATCGGTTCGGGTGTCAGGCGGAACATCGGCTCATCGGGCCGGAAGAAGGCGCGCGGGTGAGGCTCGAAAGTCATGGCCAGCGCCGGCCGGCCCAGCGCGCGCGCCCGGCGGATGGCGGTGCCGATGACCGCGCGATGGCCGCGATGCACGCCATCGAAATTGCCGATGGCGATGACGGGATGGGCAAGCGCCTCCGGCAGCGGGCCGGCGGTACGCAACACAGGAAAGGCATGGGCAGAGGCGGGAGCGTGGGTCATGTCGCCCGGCACAAAACAACAGATGCCCCTTTAGTGGTCCCGCGCGGCCTGGGCGTCAATCACCACGAAAGCCGCGTCGTCACCGCCGCCGGCCGGCCGGGCCCGTCCGCCATCAGACGGGCGAGGGCGTCCGGATGGACATCGGCACCATGTTCAAGACCTAACTCGCCGGCGTGGATGCCGGCGGCAACGAACAGGCAGTCGATGCCGAAGCCGAGCGCGCCGGCGAGATCAGTGCGCAGCGCGTCGCCGATGGCAATCATTCGCGCCTTGTCCGGCGCTGCGCCGCGCAGGCTCGTGGCGGTCGCGAAGGCGGTCTCGTAGATCGGCCGGTGCGGCTTGCCGCAGAACACGACGTCGCCGCCGAGCTCGGCATAGGCCTCGGCAATGGCCCCGGCGCACCAGATGAGGTCGCCGCCGCGCTCGACCACGATATCGGGGTTAGCGCAGATGAAAGGCAGATCGCGGGCCTTCGCCCGCTTCAGGGTTTCCGCATAGTCGGCGGGGGTTTCCGTCGTGTCGTCGAACAGGCCGGTGCAGACGATCAGTTCGGCATCGTCCAGTCCGGTCTGGACAAGATCCAGCCCGTCATAGATCCCGAGATCGCGCTCCGGACCCAGATGCCACATCCGGGTCCCCGGCCGCGCCGCGAGCAATGACATTGTCACCATCCCGGAGGTGACGATTGCATCATAGGCCGCGCGCGGGACGCCAAGTCCGTCGAGAATTTGCGCCACAACATCGGCAGGGCGCGGTGCATTCGATACAAGGATCACCGTCGCGCCGGCCGCGCGGGCCCGCTTCAGCGCCTCGCCCGCAGGAGGAAAGGCGGCGACGCCGTTATGCAGCACGCCCCAGATGTCGCAGAGCACGACATCATAGCGCGGGGCGAGATCGGCAAAGCCGGTGACGATCGGCAGGCTGGCTTCGGGGTCGGCGTGTGGCGGATCGGCCTGGAGCATGGCGTCGTCGGGCATCGCTACGTGAATTGCAATTTTCGGCGTGGTGCCACGGCACGCCGCTCCAGACAAGGGGCCGGTCGGCAGAGCCGCCATGCGCGGCAAACCGGCGGGTCACTAGGGTCGAAAAGACGGCCCGTTGGTGATGATCGCGCCGCCGCCGGCGATCTCGTTGCCCGTGGGGTAAACGCCACCGAGCACGTCGTCGAAGTGCCGGCGCACCACACCGTGGCAGCCGCAGCTCATCGAACGCAGGCGCTGACCATCGCGGATGATCAGCCGCCCGCGCTTGGGCTCGATGGCGCCGGCGTCGGCGAGGTGCTGAACGACCCGGCTGATATAGGAGCGCCCCACCGCCAGCATGGAGGCAAGCTGCTCCTGAGTGAGGCGGACGCTGTCTTCGCCGGTGCGGTCAAGAGCGGCGATCAGCCATTTGGCGGTACGCTGTTCGATGGAATGGGCGGCGTTGCAGGCCACGGACTGAAAAACCTGCGCCAGCAAACAGTCCGCATAGCGGGCGAAGAGATGGCGCAGCGCCGGGGAGGCTTCCTTGGCGCGCTCCAGCTCCGCGGTGTCGAGGCGCAGCAGCGGGCCGCCGAGCTGAACAACGGCGCGCGCATAGGCGGGCAGCCGTCCCTGGCTGACGATGCCACCGACAGCGCCTTCGCGCCCGATGGTGGTGACTTCGACCGGCCGTCCATCAGCCAGCAGGACCATAAAGGAGATCAGTGTCGGACCGCAGGGAAAGTAGACGTGGCGAACATCGTCGCCCGGCTCGTACAGCACCGCCCCCGCCGGGCGATCGAGCCGGCGCAGCGCGTTGCGCAGCAGCGCGAAGTCGGCGGGACGGAGCGCGCCCAAAAGGTTGTTGCCCCCCGAGGAGGGTTCACTGAAAGTGCCGGCCTGCGCGTCGTCAGCTGTCGTGTCACGCTTCATCGGAGGCCTCATCATACTGTTCGCGCGACAACGCGGCAGGCTGCTCTTTGTTCACTAGGATGCAGAAGGGCGAAGACGGGCGCGGTAAAAAGCGGCAGATTACGCGCCGCGAGTCGCGTTCGCAGGCGGGGATGCAGATGTATCAATATGGCAGCCGTCATGCGCCGGTTCGGAGCCTGACCGGCGGGGCGCCGGAGGGGTTGGCGAGTGCTGGCCCTCCGCCAGTCGGCGCGCGGGCAGCATTTCGTGGCTGAGGCGGTGCCGCAGGCTCCGGCGCCATCCTTGTTCTGGCGGCTGGTCGGGTTTGCCCGGCCCTTAAGGGAGCGTCGCTGGCTGGCGGATGCCTGCGGCCTCGCCATGTTCGTCTTCGCCGTGGCGCTGCGTTTCGCGGTGGACGATGTGCTGCCGCCGGGTTTCCCGTTCCTCACCTTCTTCCCGGCGGTGATCCTGAGCACCTTCTTCTGCGGTCTCCGGCCGGGCATCCTCTGCGCCGTGCTCTCCACACTGGCCGCGTGGTTCTTCTTCATCGGCCCGCTGACCGGCATGCAGTTGAACGGCCAAGCCCTGCTGGCGCTCGGCTTCTTCGTCGTCATCGCCGTCATCGACATCACGCTGATCCATTTCACCTTCAGCGCGGCGGACAAGCTGCGGGCCGAGCAGGCGGTGACGGCGCGGCTTTATGAAAGCCAGCGCACCATGTTCCAGGAGATGCAGCACCGCGTTGCCAACAACATGCAGTTCGTCGCCGCGCTGCTCACGCTGCAAAAGCGCAAGGTGAAGGAGGACGCGAGCCAGGCTGTGACGGCACTCGACGAGGCACGCGCCCGGCTCGATACCATTGCCCGCATTCATCGCCGGCTTTACGCGCCGGAACGGCTGGATATGCCCACCGGCCAGTTCCTGCGCGAATTGGCCTGCGACCTGGTCAGCGCCTCGGGCGGGGAAGCCATCACCTGCACCGTGTTTTCACCCGACCTGCCGCTCAATGTGACCCAACTCACCACTCTCTCCATGCTGGTGGCGGAGGTGGTCACCAATTCGCTGAAGCACGCCTTCGAGAAGGGACGGCCGGGCGAAATCGTCATCCGTGTCTTGCCGCGCGGCCATAGCCGCTACGAGATCACCATCGCCGACAATGGGCGCGGGATGCCGGAACGGCTCGATACCGAGCGCGGCGGCGGGCTGGGCCTGCGCATCATTCAGGGTCTCGCCACCCAGCTCGGCGGCGAGGCGCAGTTCAGCGCCCGTCTGGCGCCGGAACGCGGCACGGTGGTCCGCTTGCTCTTCGCCGTCGCCCCCTGACTCCATCTCTGGGTCTCGAACCGCGCGCGCATGCCCGGCGTTCACCTCCCGCGCGGAATGGCGTAAGAGCGCTCGGCGGGCTCGCACGACGCGGTGGCGCCCGCCACTCATCATCGCCGGGGAGGACATCATGGCCGAGACGTTCGATCTTCTGCTCAAGGGCGGCACGGTGGTGAATCAGGACGGCATCGCCCAACGTGACGTCGGTGTGCGCGCCGGTCGAATCTCCGGCATCGGGGCCTTCGATCGGACACAGGACGGCGAGACCATCGACTGCACCGGCCTCACGATCCTCCCTGGCGTGATCGACACTCAGGTGCATTTCCGTGAGCCGGGCATGGAGCACAAGGAAGACCTGGAAAGCGGCTCCCGGGCGGCGGTCATGGGCGGCGTCACCGGCGTGTTCGAGATGCCCAACACCAACCCGCTCACCACCTCGGGCGACGCGCTGGCCGACAAGATTCGACGCGCCACGGGCCGCATGCATTGCGACTTCGCTTTTTTCGTCGGCGGCACGCATGAGAATGTGAAGGACCTGCCGGAACTGGAAATGCTGCCCGGCGCCGCCGGCGTGAAGGTGTTCATCGGCTCCTCCACCGGCTCTCTGCTGGTGGCGGACGATCCCGGCGTGCGGGCCATCCTCAAGGTCATCCGCCGCCGCGCCGCGTTCCATTGCGAGGATGAGCCGCGCCTTGCCGAACGGCGGGATTTGCGCGTGCCGGGGGACGCTGCCTCGCACCCGGTCTGGCGCGATGAGATCGCCGCCCTGACCGCCACCACGCGTCTCGTCAACCTCGCCCGCGAGGAGGGAAAGCGCGTCCATGTGCTGCACATCACCTCCGCCGAGGAGATCGAGTTCCTGCGCGCTCACAAGGACGTCGCGACGGTCGAGGTCACGCCGCACCACCTCACCATGGATGCGAGCTGGTATCAGCGCCTCGGCTCGCTCGTGCAGATGAACCCGCCCGTTCGCGATGCCCGCCATAAGGCGGCTCTGTGGCGCGGCCTTTCCGAAGGGGTCGTGGATGTGCTGGGCTCCGACCACGCTCCCCATACCCTTGAAGAAAAGGCGAAACCTTACCCAGAGAGCCCGTCGGGCATGACGGGTGTGCAGACTCTGGTGCCGATGATGCTCGACCATGTGAACGCCGGGCGCCTGTCGCTCGAGCGTTTTGTTGATCTGTCCAGTGCCGGCCCCGCGCGCATCTTCGGCATCGCCACGAAGGGCCGCATCGCGGTCGGCTATGATGCGGATTTCACCATCGTCGACATGAACCGGGTAGAGACCATCCGCAATGGCTGGATTGCCTCAAGGCCGGGTTGGACGCCCTATGACGGGGTGGATGTGAAGGGTTGGCCGGTCGGTACCTTTGTTCGCGGCAATCGGGTGATGTGGGAGGGCGAACTCGCCACGCCGGCTTCCGGCGCGCCGATCCGGTTCGTCGAAGCCTTGGGGGCATCCACCGCGAGTCGGGCGTCGACGCTCTTCGAAAGGCTTGGTTGAGGTAATTTAATCCGCCCAGCTTGGGAACCTTTCCACTCCAGTCATGTTTGTTCATGGCTGGTGGAGGAGTGGGTGCGTTGATCTTCAATCTTTTGCGTCGCCGGAAACCGGATTCGTCTTCCGCCCTTTCGTACGTGATCGTGCCTGTGCCGGCCCTTGTCGACGTGCTGGAAAAGCTGGAAGCGGCCAAAGGCGCCCCGCTCATCGAGGCCGAAGTATTGCAAGCGCGGGACCGTTGCGTGTGCGTGCGGGTGTCGGCGAGTGAGGCCGCCGCGCTTATCGCCAGTGAGCGCTTCCATATCGATCTTGCCTGGCCCTATGCCGACTGGTGCCGCTATCGCCGGGGTGCGGCTTCTCCCGCGCGGCCGACCAAGGGGCCGGTTTTGCGCCATGCCGCGGTACAGTGAGGTCGCTGAGGCATCAGTACGTCAC
>JAEZMI010000280.1 GCA_023414975.1 Pseudomonadota bacterium
GTTCTGGACGGCACGATCGGGGCGGCGGGAGTCGAGCCGCGCCGTAGGGCGGGAGCGCGGTCCACGCCGTTCTGGCACGGGATGTGATTTCCCCACCCCCCGTCATCACCCGCAGGAGCCGCGCATGGCGCAGTTCGTTCTCGTCCACGGATCGTTTCACGGCAGCTGGTGCTGGTCCCGGCTGGCGCCGCGGCTCGCGGCGCTCGGCCATGCCGTCACGGCTCCCGATCTGCCCGGCAGCGGCGATGATCCCGCCCCGCGCGAGAAGGCGAATCTCGCCACCTATGCCGCGCGGGTGGCGCAGGCGATCGACGCCTGTCCCGGGCCGGTGATCCTCGTCGGTCACAGCATGGGCGGCATCGTGAGCGCGCAGGTGAGCGAATGGCGCGCCGAGCGCCTCGCCGCCACCGTCTATGTCAACGGCCTGCTGTTCCGCCCCGGCGAGACGCTGGTCGGGTTTCTGGAGGCGCACGCCCATCTCGGCGTCGAGGATCTCGTGCTCAAGAACATGCAGGTCGCCCCGGATGGCGCGACCGCGACCTTCCCCGCCTCTGCGGCGGGCGACATCTTCTACAACTGCTGCACGCCCGAGGACGCGGCGTGGGCCGCCGGCCGGCTCACCCCGCAGCGCATGGCGGTCTATGCCGACCCGCTCATGCTCAGCGAGGCGCGCTTCGGCAGGGTGCGGCGCTTCTATGTGGAGGGCACGCGCGATGCGGCGGTGCCACTCGTCTACCAGCGCGCCATGACCGAGCGCACGCCCTGCGAGGCGATCGTGACGCTGGAGTGCGACCACTCGCCCTTTCTCTCCGTTCCCGATGCGCTCGCCCAAACACTGGACGACATCGCCGCGCGGGTGGCGTGAAAAACGGCGCTTATTAAATGGGCGACCTCGCTTTTCGGGGTGATTAATTGAGCATAAGCGCGGCGGTGTTCGAGTAAAATCGGTCCCCCCAACCGGTGTGTCTATAAACCAGCACACTTGGCACGACCTTTGAATTGCTTTCGCGGCATAGCCTGTGTGGGGTACCGGATGTCGTCGATTGCCTTCGTGTCGGTCTTCAAGCGCTATGGCGAGGTGGATGCCGTGAAGCATCTCGACCTCGCCTGCGGCGAGGGGGAGATGCTTGCGCTGCTCGGTCCGTCCGGCTGCGGCAAGTCCACCACGCTGAAGATGGCCGCCGGCATTGAGAGCGTGTCCTCCGGCGAGATTTATTTCGGCGGGCGTCCGGTCTCCCGCCTCGCTCCCGGCGAGCGGAACATCGCCATGGTGTTCGAGGATTACGCCCTCTACCCGAACATGACGGTGTGGGAGAACGTCGCCTTCCCGCTGAAGGTGCGCGGCGTCTCCGGCCAGCCGGCGGCCGAGCGCATCGGCGAGGTGCTCCATCTCCTCGGCCTGCGGCAGATGGCCGACCAGCCGGTGCGCGGGCTTTCCGGCGGCGCCATGCAGCGCGTCTCCATCGGCCGCGCGCTGGTGCGCGACCCGGAAGTCATCCTGTTCGACGAGCCGTTGTCCCATCTCGACGCGGACCAGAAGGTGCAGCTGCGCGCCGAGATCAAGCGGCTGCAGAAGCTGCGGCAGGTCACGTCGATCCTCGTCACGCACGACCAGACCGAGGCTATCGCGATGGCCGATCGCGTGGCGGTGATGAATCACGGCGTGCTCCAGCAGGTCGGCCCGCCGCAGGAGCTCTATGAGCGCCCGGCCAATCTCTTCGTCGCCAATTTCATCGGCGAGCCGCCGATGAACCTGATGAGCGCCGCCTTCATAGAGGGCGGGCGGGTCGCGGGCGCCGGCTGGACGGCGACGCTCGATCCCGCGCGCCTGCCCGCGCTGGCCGGGGAGGGGGACATCATCGCCGGCATCCGGCCCGAGAACATCGAGCTGCGCGCTCCGGAACTGCCGGGCGAGGCACGCGGGCGCATCATCTACCGCGAGCCCCGCGGCGACGCGGACGTGCTCACCGTCGCGCTGGAATCCGAGCAGGGCCCCGGCGGCACGCTGGTGGCGGAAATCCCCGGTCCCGCGCCCTGGCGCAAGGACGACCGCGTCTCGCTGGGCATCGATGTGAACCGGCTGCTCATCTTCGATGCCGCAAGCGGGCGCAACCGGGAGGCGCTGTCATGAATCCGGCTCCCGCAAACCTCACGACCGCAAACCCTGTTCCGGCGAACGCGGCTCCCGCCGCCGGTCTTGCCGCGCGCGGCATCGTCAAGAGCTTCGCCAAAGGCCAGGGTAAGGGCAAGGGCGAGGTCATCACCGCGCTGAGCGGCCTCGACATCGACATCGCGCCGGGCGAACTCCTCGCCATCACCGGCCCCTCGGGCGCGGGCAAGTCGACCTTCTGCCGCATCCTCGCCGGGCTCGAACGGCCGGATGCCGGCCGCGTCACGCTCGCGGGGCGGGACCTCGCCGGCATTCCCCCGCAGCAGCGCCGCGTGGCGCTGATGTTCGAATCCTACGCGCTCTATCCGCACCTCACCGTGCGCGAAAATGCACTCTCGCCGCTTCAGGCGCCCGGCGGCCGGCTCGATCCGGCGCAGGCCGGCCGGCGCGTGGACGAGGTGCTGGAGCTGCTGGAGATCCGCCATCTCGGCGCGCGTCTGCCGGGCGCGCTGTCCGGCGGGCAGAAGCAGCGTGTGGCGCTCGCCCGCGCCCTCGTCCAGCAGCCCGACCTGCTCATTCTCGACGAGCCCATTTCCCATCTCGACGCCAAGTTGCGCCACAAGCTGCGCGGCGAAATCCGCCGCCGCCTCTCGGGCCAGGCCTCGCCGAGCCTGTGGGCGACGCCCGACGGCATGGAGGCGCTCTCGGTCGGTGACCGGGTGGTGGTGATGGATCACGGCCGCGTCGAGCAGGTCGGCACGCCCGAGGAAATCTGGCTGCGGCCGGCGAGCGCCCGCGTCGCCCGGCTGCTCGGCGATCCGCCGATGAACCTGATCGAGGGCGAGCTGGTCCACGAGGCCGGCGCCCTGGTCTTCCGCCGCCGCGATCTCACCGTTTCGCTCGTCGGGCCGCTCGCCGGCGCGGCGCAGCGGGCGGCGTCCTCCAGCGTCATCCTCGGCGTGCGTCCCGACAGCCTCACCGT
>JAEZMI010000319.1 GCA_023414975.1 Pseudomonadota bacterium
TTCTGCTGGTCGACCACCTTGGCCATGCGGCGGAAGGTTTCCTCCACCTGCTCGCGGGTCACCACCCCGTGCAGCAGCCAGTTGGCGACGTGCTGGGACGAGATGCGCAGCGTTGCGCGGTCTTCCATCAGCCCCACATCGTGGATGTCCGGCACCTTGGAGCAGCCCACGCCCTGGTCGATCCAGCGCACGACATAGCCGAGAATGCCCTGGATGTTGTTGTCCAGCTCCTGCTGCACCGCCGCCGGCTCCCAATTGCCGCGATCGACCACCGGAATGGTCAGGATGTCGCGGCGCGTGGCCGGGGTGCGGGCGCGCAGCTCGTCCTGCCGGGCGAACACGTCGACCTTGTGGTAGTGCAGCGCGTGCAGCGTCGCGGCGGTCGGGGAGGGCACCCAGGCGGTGTTGGCGCCGGCGAGCGGGTGGGCGATCTTCTGGACCAGCATGTCCGCCATGCGGTCCGGCATCGCCCACATGCCCTTGCCGATCTGGCCATGGCCGTCGAGATGCGCGGCAAGGCCCGCATCGACATTGTTGTCCTCATAGGCCTTGATCCAGGGCTGGGCGCGCATCTCGTTCTTGCGCACCATCGGTCCGGCCTGCATCGAGGTGTGGATCTCGTCGCCCGTGCGGTCGAGGAAGCCGGTGTGGATGAACACCACGCGCTCGCGCGCCGCGCGGATCGAGGCGGCGAGGTTCACGCTGGTGCGGCGCTCCTCGTCCATGATGCCGATCTTCAGCGTGTTCGGCTCCAGCCCCAGCATCGCCTCGACGCGGGCGAACAGGTCGACCGCCAGCTCGACCTCTTCGGGGCCGTGCATCTTCGGCTTCACGATATAGACGGAGCCGGTGCGGCTGTTCTTCACCGCGCTCGCGCCCTTCAGGTCGTGCAGCGCGATCAGCGTCGTCACCGCCGCGTCGAGGATCGTCTCGGGAATGTCGTTGCCGGCCGCGTCGCGCACCACGTCGGTCATCATGTGCTGGCCGACATTGCGCACCAGCATGAGGCTGCGCCCGTGCAGGGTGAGGCTGCCGCCGCCCGGCGCGGCATAGGTGCGGTCGCCGGCGAGCCGGCGCTCGACCGTCTGCCGCCCCTTGGCGAATTCGGCGCTGAGCGTGCCCTTCATCAGGCCGAGCCAGTTGCGATAGACCAGCACCTTGTCCTCGGCATCCACCGCCGCCACGCTGTCCTCGCAATCGACGATGGTCGTCACCGCCGCCTCGATCACGATATCGGCGATGCCCGCCGGATCGTTCGCGCCGATGCGGTGGCTGCGGTCGATCACGATGTCGATGTGCAGGCCGTGATTGACCAGCAGCACGGAGGAGGGCGCGCCCGCCTCGCCCGCGAAGCCCGCGAACTGCGCGGTGTCTTGGAGGCCGGTCACGCCGCCCCCGCTGAGCACGGCCTCCAGCGCGCCGCCGGCGACGCGGTAGGCGGTCACGTCGGCATGGCTGGCGCCGGCGAGCGGCACGCTCTCGTCGAGGAAGGCGCGGGCGCGGGCGATCACCCGCCGGGCGCGTTCGCTGTTGAAGCCGCCGGAGCGGGTCGCCCCGCCGTCCTCCGGCACCGCGTCCGTGCCGTAGAGCGCGTCATAAAGGCTGCCCCAGCGCGCATTGGCGGCGTTGAGCGCGTAGCGCGCATTGGTGACGGGCACGACGAGCTGCGGGCCGGGAATGCGGGACAGCTCGTCATCCACCCGGTCGGTCGCGACCTCGAAGGGCTCGGGCTCCGGCAGCAGATAGCCGATCTCGGCCAGGAACACCTCATAGGCGGCCGGATCGACCGGCTTGTTCCTGTGCGCGAGGTGCCAGGCGTCGATCTGCTTCTGCAGTTCGTCGCGCTTGGCGAGCAGGGCGGCGTTGCGCGGGGCGAACTCGGCCACGAGCGCGGCGAAGCCGTTCCAGAAGGCGGCGGCGTCTACCCCGGTGCCGGGGATCGCTTCGCGCTCGATGAAATCGACCAGCGCGCTGTCCACTTTCAGATTGGCGACGTCGGTGACGCTCATGGACGGTACCCTCCCGTTCCGAGTGGGACCGACGCCGAAGAACTGACGTCGGCCAGATTGTGCTATGCGGCGAGTTTGGGGGCGGTGCAATATCGCACATAGTCGGAGCGGCGCCCCCGGCATGGGCTGCCGGAGGCGCCGGTCGCGTATGGCTTTATGCGCGAGGACCGGCGGCTCGGGGAGCGGTATGCCGGCACGGCGGCACACGCCCCGATCGCGCCCCCCGATCGCGCCCCCGCGCGCTCAGAACTGCGCGGTCTCGGTCGATTCCTTCATCGCCGTGGTCGAGCTGAGCCCTTCGCTGAGCACGGTGGCGATGGCGTCGAAATAGGAGGTGCCGACCTCGCGCTGGTGGCGCGTCGCGGTGAAGCCGTCCTTTTCCGCCGCGAACTCGGCTTGCTGGAGCTGCGAATAGGCGGCCATGCCGTCCTCCCGGTAGCGCCGGGCGAGTTCGAAGGTGGTGAAGCACTGGTTGTGGAAGCCGGCCAGCGTGATGAACTGGTAGCGATAGCCCATCGCGCCCAATTCGCGCTGGAAGGCCTTCATCTGCGCCTTGTCCATATGCTTCGCCCAGTTGAAGGAGGGCGAGCAGTTATAGGCGAGCATCTTGCCGGGATGGACCTTGTGCACCCCTTCCGCGAAGCGGCGGGCGGCGTCGAGGCTCGGCGTCGAGGTCTCGCACCACAGAAGGTCAGCATAGGGCGCGTAGGCGACGGCGCGGGCGATGCCGGCCTCGAAGCCGCCCCTGTAGCGGTAAAAGCCCTCCGGCGTGCGCTCGCCGGTGATGAAGGGGCGGTCGGTCTCGTCGATGTCCGACGTGATGAGGCGGGCGGATTCCGCGTCCGTGCGCGCCATCAGCACGGTCGGCACGCCGAGCACGTCGGCGGCGAGCCGGGCGGCGTTCAGCGTGCGGATGAACTGGCGGGTGGGCACCAGCACCTTGCCGCCGAGATGGCCGCACTTCTTCTCCGAGGCCAGCTGGTCCTCGAAATGCACGGCCGCCGCGCCCGCCTCGATCAGCGCCTTGGTCAGCTCATAGGCGTTGAGCGGGCCGCCGAAGCCGGCTTCGGCATCGGCGATGATCGGCACGAAATAATCATGGTGCGGCCCGTCGATGCCGTCGGCGCGCTCCATGGTCTGGATCTGGTCGGCCCGCATCAGCGCCTTGTTGAGGCGGCGGACCACGGCGGGAACGCTGTCGACCGGGTAGAGGCTCTGGTCCGGGTACATGTCGCCCGACGAATTGGCGTCGGCGGCGACCTGCCAGCCGGAAAGGTAGATCGCCTCCAGCCCGGCCTTCACCTGCTGGATCGCCTGCGCGCCGGTATAGGTGCCGAGCGTCGGCACGAAGTCCTGGCTCTGCAACAGCTCCCACAGCCGGCGGGCGCCGTGCTGGGCGAGCGTGTGCTCGATGCGCAGCGAGCCGGCGAGGCGCTGCACGTCGGCGGGGCCGTAGCTGCGGCTAATGCCGCTCCAGCGCTGCGGCGCCCAGTGCGGCGCGGGGAAGGGGCTGCTCGTGGTGTCGCGGCGGGTGTCCAGCATGGGAATGGCCTGCTGTTGAAGGTGAGGAGAAAAGCGAGGCGGGCGCGAGGGATAAGGGCACGGGGATCACGGGCGCGGGGGTGTTGGAGGGTGAAACCCCCGCGCCCGGTGCTCCGCCGGGCCGGCCGCCTCGCGCGTCGTCGAAGCGGATGGGGCGGAAC
>JAEZMI010000328.1 GCA_023414975.1 Pseudomonadota bacterium
CTCATCGGCGCGGTGGTCGGCGAGATCGCCGCCGGATCCGCCGGCCAGGGGTCGGGCCTGGCTTTCCGTATCGTCGAATCCGCCTACCGGCTGAATATTCCCCGGCTGTTCGCCGCGCTGCTGCTGATTTCGCTGTGCGGCATCGTCATCTATGCCGTGCTGAGCCTGTTCTCCTGGGCCGTGCTGCGCCGCTGGCATGAGAGCGAGCTGGCCGGGAGCTGAGATGCGCGACCTCGACCCGCTGCCGCCCGCCTATGTGCTCGCCGGCGCCCGTGTTCCCGCCTGCCTCATCGACGCGGCGGGCCCGGCGGACGCCGAGGGCCTTGCCCGCGCGGACATCGCGGTAGCGCATGGCCGCATCGTGGCGACCGGCGGATCGCTGGAGAAACTGCCGGGCCTACCGGAACTGCCGGACCTGCCGCGCCTTCCGCTCCATGGGCGCCTCGTCCTGCCGGGGCTGGTGGACGTCCATACCCATCTCGACAAGGCCTTCATCTGGCCCCGCACGCCGAACCCGGACGGCAGCTTCCAGGCCGCGCTTGCCGCCACCGATGCCGACCGGCGCGCCCATTGGACGGCGCAGGACTTGCGCGCCCGGATGGGTTTCGCGCTGCGCTGCGCCCACGCCCATGGCACGGTGGCCATCCGCACCCATCTCGATTCACTCGGGCCCCAGACCACCATTTCCTGGCCCGTCTTCGCGGAGATGCGCGCGCACTGGCGCGGGCGGATCGCGCTTCAGGCGGTGGCGCTCACCCCCATCGACCTCGTGCTCGACGATGGCGAGTTCCAGCCGATGCTGGAGGCGGTCATCGCCCATGACGGGCTTCTGGGCGCCGTCACCTATATGAGCCCGTCCCTGCCCGCCGGGCTCGACCGGCTGTTCGCGGCCGCGCGCGCGCATGGGCTGGATCTCGACCTCCATGTCGACGAGACGCTCGATCCCGGCGCCCGCTCGCTCGCCCTCATCGCCGATGCGGCGCTGCGCCATGATTTTCGCGGGCGCATCCTGGTCGGCCATTGCTGCTCGCTTTCCCGCCAGAGCGAGAGCGAAGTCGACCGCACGCTGGACCTCGTCGCCCGCGCGGGGATCGCCGTCGTCTCGCTGCCCATGTGCAACCTCTATCTGCAGGACCGCACCGCCGGGCGCACGCCGCGCTGGCGCGGCACCACCCTGCTGCACGAGATGAAGGCGCGGGGCATCCCGGTGATGATCGCGAGCGATAATGCGCGCGATCCGTTCTACGCCTATGGCGATCTCGACCTCGTGGAGGTCTATCGCGAAGCGACCCGCGTCGCCCATCTCGACCACCCCTTCGCGGATTGGCCCGCCACCGTGGCGGCGACGCCGGCCGGGCTCATGGGCCTCGGGGCCGGGCGGCTGGCGGCGGGGCGGCCGGCGGACCTGATCGTGCTCGCCGCGCGCAGCCTGAACGAGGCCCTGTCCCGTCCGCAGGGCACGCGCATTGTCATTCGCGACGGCGCGCGGCTCAATGCGGCCGTGCCGGACTATGCCGAACTCGACAGCCTCAAGGGGATGCCGCATGGGCTATGACATCGCCGCGTTGAGAACCCGCCTCGCCGGCATCAGGCTGGAGGACAACCCGGCGCTGGTGCGCCAGCGCAGCCGCGATTTCTACTGGTACTCGCCGACGCTGAAGCGCCAGCTCGATGCCGTCACCGGCGACATCGTCGCCTTCCCGGTCACCGAGGACGAGGTGCTGGCGGTGCTCGCCGCCTGCGCGGAGCTGTCCATCCCCGTCACGCCGCGCGGCGCAGGCACGGGCAATTACGGCCAGGCGATGCCGCTCGCGGGCGGGCTGGTGCTCGATCTGTCGGCCTTGAACCGCATTCTGGAAATCGCCCCCGGCCGGGTGCGGGCGCAGGCCGGCGCCCTCATCGCCGATATCGACACCGCCTGCCGGCGCGGCGGCCAGGAGTTGCGCCTGCACCCCTCGACCTACCGCACCGCCTCGATCGGCGGCTTCATCGCCGGCGGCTCGGGGGGCGTGGGGTCGATCACCTGGGGCGGGCTGCGCGATCTCGGCAACATCATCCGCCTCAAGGTAGCGACGATGGAGAAGGCCCCGCGTCTGCTGGAACTCTCCGGCGAGGACGTGCAGAAGGTCGCCCATGCCTACGGCACGAACGGCATCATCCTTGAGGTCGAGATGCCCCTCGCCCCGGCCTATGACTGGGTGGAGGCCATCATCGGCTTCGATGATTTCGCCCGTGCCGCCGCCTATGCCAACGCGATGGGCGAACAGGACGCCATCCTCAAGAAGCTGCTCTCAGTGATCGCCGCGCCGGTGCCGCAGAGCTATTTCCTGCGCCACCGTCCCTTCCTGCCCGATGGCCAGCACGTCGTGCTGGTCATGGTCGCGCCCATGGCGCGGGCCGCCTTCGACAGCTTCACCGCGCGCTGGGGCGGGCGGATGCTGTTCGATTCCGACGCGCTCGGCCCGCTGGAAAGCAAGGGCCTGCCGCCGCTCTACGAACTGTCCTGGAACCACACGACGCTGCGCGCGCTGCGCATCGACCCGGCCATCACCTATCTGCAGACGCTCTACCCGTTCCCGAACCAGCTCGATCTCGTGGCCCGCATCCATGCCGAGCTTGGCGAAGAGGTGCCGGCCCACCTCGAATTCGTCCGCTTCGACGGCAAGGTGACGTGCTTCGGCCTGCCGCTGGTGCGCTTTTCCAGCGAGGAACGGCTGGAGACCATCATCGCCCGTCACGAGGCAGTGGGCATTCCCGTGTTCAATCCGCACCGCTACACGCTGGAGGAAGGCGGCATGAAGCAGACCGACGCCGTCCAGCTCGCCTTCAAGCGCGCGGCGGACCCGGCGGGCCTTCTCAATCCCGGCAAGATGATCGCCTGGGACCAGCCGGATTTCGATTTCGATGGCGGGCGTACCTATCTCTTCGCCGGTCTCGACCGCGCGGCGGGAGCGGCCTGATGCGCGTGCTCGTGGTCTATTGCCATCCGGTGGCCGAAAGCTTCAACGCGGCGGTGCGCGATGCCGTGCTGCGGGGCCTCGCCCGCGCCGGGCACGAGATCGACCTGATCGACCTCTATGCGGAGAATTTCGACCCGGTGATGAGCCGGCAGGAGCGTCTCGACTACCACACGCCGGGCCTCAACGTGGCTCCGGTGGCGGATCACCTCGCCCGCGTGAAGACGGCGCAGGGGCTGGTCATCGTCTCCCCCACCTGGTGGTACGGCCCGCCCGCCATGCTCAAGGGCTGGCTCGACCGGGTCTTCGTGCCGTTCGAGACCTTCGGCATGCCGAAGCCCTTCCGTCCGCTGGAGCGCCGGCTCACCAATATCCGCACCCTCGCCGCGGTAAGCACCCTCGGCTCGCCCTGGTACTGGTGGTTGTGGGTCGGCCGGCCCGGCAAGCGCATCATCATGGAAGGCCTTGGCGGCATCATCCACCCGCGCGCGCGCCGGATATGGCTCGGCCTGCACAGCATGGATTCCGCGAGCGACCGCAAGCGCGCCGCCTTCCTCGCCCGTGTGGAAGCGCGCTTCGCCCGCCTTTGAACGATTTACGATAGTTTCCGAAAACTTTGACGGCGAAGCGGTTTCTAGCCATGCTCCTGTCACGGCAAGGCGTTTGACTGCCGTGTCGACCCGATGCTGCGATCCGAAGGCGGGGCGCCCATGAAGGATGGCTTCGAGAAGAGCATCAGCCACCGGCTTCATCATGCCGCACGGCTGCAACGGGCGCTGGCCGCGCGCCGGCTGCACGACATCGGCCTTTTCCCCGGCCAGGAAACCGCGCTGAAGCTGCTGGCGGACAGCGACGGGCGAACCATGACAGAACTCGCGGCCGCGCTGCGCGTGCGCCCGCCCACCGCCTCCAAGACCGTCGGCCGCCTGTCCGCGCAGGGGCTGCTGGAGCGCCGGGCCTCGGAGGGCGATGCGCGCCTCGTGCGGGTGCACCTCACCGAGGAGGGCCGCGCCCGCGCCGGCGCGATCGACGGCATCTGGGATTCGCTGGAAGACCTCATGGTCGCCGGTCTCGACGGCAAGGACCGCAAGCGCCTGCGCAAGCTGTTGCGCAAGATCGAGAAGAATCTCGCCACCCAGCTCGGCGCCGCGCCGGAAAGCCTCGCCGAGGCCGATGTCGAGGAAGAGGCCGAGACGGCGGAAGAGCCGGCCTGACCGCATGCGCCGTCCCGCCCTTTCCGCGACGGCTTGAAACCGGCCGGGCTTTGGTGACGAATACGGCTCCCGAGACCCGAGGAGCCCGCGAATGGTCGAATCCTCCCGCCCCGACCTGCTTCAGACTGGCCCGATGATGGCCATGATCGAGCAGCAGCTCGCCGAACACTTCACCGTCCACCGGCTGGACGAGGGCGACCGCGAGGCCCTGCTGGCCGAGGTCGGCCCGCGCATCCGCGCCGTGGCCACGGGCGTGGGGTCGGTTGCCGGCGGCGCGAACCGCGTTTCGCAGGCGCTGCTCGCCCGACTTCCCAATGTCGAGATCGTCGCCAACTTCGGTGTCGGCTATGACGCGGTGGATGCCGTCGCCGCCGGCGCCCGCGGCGTGATCGTCACCAACACGCCCGGCGTGCTCGATGATGAGGTGGCGGACCTTTCCGTCGGCCTGCTGCTGGCCACGCTGCGCCGCATTCCGCAGGCGGACCGCTTCCTGCGCGCCGGCAACTGGCCGAAAGGCGCCTTCCCCTTCAGCGCCACGCTGCGTGACCGCACTATCGGGATGGTCGGCATGGGGCGCATCGGCCAGGCCATCGCCCGTCGCCTTGCCGGCTTCGGAAGGCCCGTCGCCTATCATAGCCGGCACGTTGTCGAGGGACTGCCCTATGCGCACTACCCTTCGCTGATCGATCTGGCGCGGGACTGCGACGTCCTGCTGGTCATCGTGCCGGGCGGGCCGGCGACGGACGGGATGATCAACGCGGAGGTGCTCGCCGCCCTCGGGCCGACCGGCGTGCTGATCAATGTCGCGCGCGGCTCCGTGGTGGACGAGCCGGCCCTGATCGCGGCGCTGCAGGCGGGCACCATCGCCGCCGCGGGGCTCGACGTGTTCGCTCACGAGCCGCATGTGCCGGAGGCGCTGATCGCCATGGACAATGTGGTGCTGCTGCCGCACATCGCGTCCGCCACCCATGTCACGCGCAACGCCATGGGCCAGCTCGTGGTGGACAATCTTCTGGCGTGGCGCGACGGGCGCGACCCGTTGACGCCGGTGCCGGAAACCCCGCTTCCGGCGCGGCGCTGACCGCCATGCGCGCGCGCGACATCTTGCCGGCCGCCGCGCTGCTGGCGGGCTTCATGGCGATGGCGGGTCTGGCGCGGGCCCAGTCGGACTCCGGCGCACCGCCGCTCGAACTGGCCGACGCCTATCAGCTCACCAATGCCGATGGCGACCGGGTATGCCCGATCCGCCTCCTGCCGGCGCAAACACGGACGGACGCCAAGGACGCGGGCAAGCCGGCCGCGAAGGACGGCGCGAACGCCGCCGCCGCTCACAGCCCGCATTTCGCCGTCGAGCTGGACCGCGGCGCCTGCGCCGGCGCCATATTGTTCAGCGCCGACATCGCCGCCTGGGCGCCGGGTCCTGGCAATGCCATCCGCCTGTTCAGCGGCGAAGGCCGGCTGATCGCCGAGTTCACCGAAGGCGTCGGCGGCACATGGGAAGCGCTGCGGGAGGAGGACGGGGTTTACTTCCTGGTGAACACGCGCCTTGCCGAGCCGGCCGCCGCGCTCCAGCCGCAGGACATGGCGGGGGCCTGGCAGGTCGCGGACGGGGCGGGCGCGCCGCTCTGCCGGATGACGCTCACCGACAGGCGCGCGGGCGAGGCGTTCCAGCTCACCCTGGAGCCGGCCTGCGCCGGCAAGCTCCCCCGGCCGCTGCCGGACCGCTGGCGGCTCGACGGGGCGGACCTTCTGCTGCTCGGGGCTGGCGGCGCGCGCCTGCGCTTCGCCGCCAGCGAGGATGCGGTGTGGAGCAAGGTGCCGGCGGAAGGCCAACCCCTCCAGCTCAGCCGGCTGCCGTGAGCACGCGCCGGCTCACTTCGCCGCCGCCAGGGCGTTCTGCGTGCGCGGGACATAGAAGCCGCGCCGGCTGCCGCCCACGAACGCTTCGGAGAGGCCGAGCACCGTTTCGGCCCCGCCGAGCAGCAGATAGCCGTCGCGCGCGGTCACGCCGGCGATGCGCGCGAGCACGTCCGATTTGGTGGCGGTGTCGAAATAGATCAGCACGTTCCGGCAGAAGACGATGTCGAACGTGCCGAGATGGCTGAAGGGCTGGAGCAGGTTCAGGCGGGAGAAGCGCACCATCGCGCGTATCTCCGGAGCGATCTGCCAATTGTCGCCGACCTGCTTGAAATAGCGCAGCAGGTAATGCACCGGCAGGCCGCGCTGCACCTCAAACTGGTTGTAGATGCCCTCCTCGCAGCGCGCGAGGACCTCGGACGACAGGTCGGTGCCGATGATCTCCACCCGGCGCCCGCCCAGCAGCCGCTCGTTTTCCTTGAGCAGCATGGCGATGGAGTAGGGCTCCTGACCGGTCGAGGCCGCCGCGCACCAGATGCGGATCGTGTGCAGCGCGCCGCGCTTCTGCGTCAGCTCGGGCAGGATCAGCGAGGAGAGCAGATCGAACGGCGTCTTGTCGCGAAAGAAGAGCGACTCGTTGGTCGTCATCGCCTCGACCACCGCCTCGGCAAGGCTGGCGGACGCCGCCCCATCGTTGAGCAGCGCGACGAGGCGGCTGAAATCGGGGATGTTCTTGCGCTGGAGCAGCGGCTCCAGCCGGCTCTCCAGCAGGTACTGCTTGTCGTCGCCGAGGATGAGGCCCGAGCGTTGCTTGAGAAAGCGGCGCAGGAAATCGTAATCGGAGAAGTTCATCAGTCCCGTCCTCCGACTATCAGCCGGGCTACCTTGCGACCCATCTCCCCGATCGGGACGATTCCCGAACAGGCCCCGATCTGAGCGGTCGCCCCGGGCATGCCCCAGACGACGCTGCTTTCCTCATCCTGCGCGATGACGCTGCCGCCGGCCTCGGCGACGCGCAGCGCGCCCTTCGCCCCGTCCGATCCCATGCCCGTGAGCACCAGGGCGAGCGTGGCCGCGCCATAGACGGACGCCACCGACTGGAACATCGGATCGACCGCCGGCTTGCAGAAATTCACCGCCGGACCGTCGAACAGGCGGATCCGCGTGCCCCCGGCGTCGCGGACGACATCCATGTGGATGCCGCCGGGGGCGACATAGATGCGCCCCGGCCGGATGGTCTCGCCATCCTTCGCCTCGGCGCAGGGGCGTCCGGCGGCACGCGCGATGTGCTCGGCCATGATGGCGGTAAAGGTCGGCGGCATGTGCTGGACGACAAGCACCGGCACGGTGGCGATCGCGGAGCCGAGATCGGTGAACAGGCGGGTGAGCGCCTGCGGTCCGCCGGTGGAACTGCCGATGGCGAGCACGCCAACGGGCATCATGGAATAGCCGCGCAGCTTCTGCGGGACCTTCGGGGTACCCGAAGCGGGCGCCGCCGCGGGAGCCGCCGCCGTCGCCGCGGCGCTGGCGGGGGCGTTGGTGGGGGCGTTAGCCGGGGCGACGACCGCCGCGGTGCTCGGCGCCGAGGGCTGACGGGCCGCGGTCCGCCGCGCGCGCTGGCCGAGGCCGCGGGCCTTGGCCAGCAGCTCGACGCGGAAGTCCTCGGCCGAGCTGAAGCCGCGCGTGGCGTCGGGCTTCGGGATGTAGTCCGCCGCCCCCAGCGTCAGCGCCCGCAGGCTGACCTCCGCGCCGCGCCGCGTCAGCGAGGAGGCGACGAGCACGGCCGTGCCGGGCTTGCGCTCCAGAATGAGCGGGAGGGCGGTGAGACCGTCCATGTCCGGCATTTCCAGATCGAGGATCACCACGTCCGGCTGGGCACGCTGCACGTCGTCGGCGGCACGGCGGCCATTGGGGTGGGTGGCGACAACCTGGAAGTCGTCGGTCTCGCCGAACCAGTTCGACAATACACCGCGCATGAACACGGAATCGTCGACGATCATCACCTTGATCGGAGGCCCGGCCTGTGGGGTGGCCACTGGGCTGGAGGCAGTCGCCATCACCATATCTCGCTTTTCTCGAGCAGACCGACTTCCTCCAGCTTTTCCCGCAGGATGTCCTCGTCGAAGGGCTTCATGATGTACTCGTCCGCGCCGACGGAGAGGGCGCGGGCGATATGGTCCATGTCCTTCATGGTGGTGCAGAACACCACCTTGGGGCTTGTGCCCCCGTCGCTCCGGCGCAGTTGCTCGAGGAATTCGAGCCCGCTCACATAGGGCATGTTCCAGTCGAGCAGGATGCCATCGGGCATGGTGCGGGCGCACTGCTCCAGCGCGCGCCGGCCGTCCTCCGCCTCGTTCACGTCGAACGACCAGCTTTCCAGCATCCGGCGGGCGATTTTCCGCACCACGGCGGAGTCGTCCACGACAAGAAAGGTCTTCATCGGCATCATCCCCGAATGCTCCATCAGGCGGCCGCCCGCGTGCCGCCGACCATTGCGAGAACGCGCTCGACATCGAGCAGGACCAGCAGCTCGCCCTCCAGACGGTGGACGCCGTCCGAGTAGCGCATCCACTCCTCCTCCAGGTTGGGCGGGTTGTTCTCATGGGTGCTGGCGTCGAGCAGAAGCACGTCGCCAACGCCGTCGATCAGCAGGGCAAAGGTTTCGCCGGTCCGCTCGATACCGACCGCCATGCGGGCGACCGAGCCGTCGGACAGGCCGAGCATGCGGCGCATGTCGACCATGGTGACGATACGCCCGCGCAGGTTCAGCACCCCGTCGATCTCGCGCGGGGCCAGCGGCACCGGCGTGATCTGGTCGGGGACGAAGACCTCGTTAACCGACGAGATCGGCACCCCGAAGAGCTGCCCGCCGATGCGGACGGTCACGAACTGGCGGGCATCGCTGAGCCCTTCGACGGTAGCGGTTGCGGTGCTCATGCCGCCTTCTCCTTGTCATCGTGAACCGCAAATTCGCGCAGCGCGGCGATGAGGCCGCTGCGGTCGAACTTGCCGACGTAGTCGGTGAACCCGGCGACGCGGCCGCGTTCGATGGATTCCGCGTTGCGGCCGGCCGCCATGGCAATGATCGGCAGGTGCTCCAGATGCAGCTCGCCGCGCACGCGCTCGGCGAAGCGGAAGCCGTCGACGCCCGAGAGGTCGACTTCGCTCACCACCGCGTCGTACCGCACGTCGCCGGAGAGCTCTTCGAGCGCCTCCGCCGCCGAGGTGCAGGTCTTGACCAGGTAGCCATTGCCCTTGAGCACCGGCTCCAGCATCGCGCGGTGGAACGCGTTGTCGTCGACCAGCAGCAGCCGGGCGGTGTGCTCCTGCGAGACGCGGGCCGGCGGGATGTCGAAGCTGTCCCCGAACGCCGCACGCATGAAGTAGGCGACGTCCAGAACCTCCGTCGCGACATCGTTGATGATCGCGCCGCCGATGATCTCCGGCGCGCCGGACGAGAGCTTGAGATCGAGTTCGGTCTCGACGATGTCGACGATCTGGTCGACCACGAGGCCCATGGTCCGCTGGCCCTCGGAGAAGATCAGCAGCGGCTGCTTGCCACTGGCCTTACGCTCCACCTCGTCATTGGCATAGACGATCGGGATGAGCGTGCCGCGATACTGCGCGACGCAGCGCTCCGACACGATCTCGACATGCTCCGCGTCGAGTTCCTCCAGACGCGTGACGAGGGCCAGCGGCACCGCCTTGAGGCCGCGCGGGCCGGCGCGGCACAGCAGCAGCGACGTCGTCTCGGACGCAGCGTCCACGGTGGTGTTGTGCTCTTTCGCCACGGCGTCCGTCCCCTTGTCAGCGCGGCTCGTCGCAAGCTGCGCAAGGCCGTTGGGGTCGATGATCATGATCACCCGGCCGTCGCCCAGAATGGTGCTGCCGGAGACCAGCGAGATGTTGCGCAGCACCGTGGAGAGGGGCTTCACAACGATTTCCTCGGTGTGCGAGACGCTGTCCACCACGACGCCGAAGCGCTGGTTGCCGACCTGCATCACGACGATCAGCTCGCCCTCGGGGCGCTCGCCCCAGTGGCAGGACAGGTTCATCACGGTGCCCAGATCGACGATCGGCAGCAGGCGGTCGCGCAGGCGCAGCACATGGGCGCGCTTGATGAAGCTCAGCGCATGCTCGCTGTCCGGGCGCACCCGCACCAGCTCGACCACCGAGGTCTGCGGGAGGGCGAAGCGCTCGCCGGTCGTCTCCACGATCAGCGCCGGCACGATGGCGAGGGTGAGCGGGATCTTGATGACGAAGGTGGTGCCTTCACCGCGGCGGGAGCGCACGTCGACCGTGCCGCCGATCGCCTCGATGTTGCAGCGCACGACGTCCATGCCGACGCCGCGCCCGGAGACGCTGGTGACCTTCTGCGCCGTCGAGAAGCCGGCGTGGAAGATGAAGCGGAAGGCCTGCGCGTCGGGCATGCGGGCGGCATCGGCCTCGGAGCACAGGCCGTTCTCGACCGCCTTGGTCTTGATGCGCTCGACATCGAGGCCGCGGCCGTCGTCGGCGATCTCGAGAATGACGTGGCCGCCCTCGTGATAGGCCGACAGACGGATCGTGCCCTTCTCAGACTTGCCCACGGCACGGCGGGCGGCCGGCATTTCGAGACCGTGGTCGGCCGAGTTCCGCACCATATGGGTGAGCGGGTCCTTGATCCGGTCGAGCACCTGGCGGTCGAGCTCGGTCTCGGCGCCGTGCTGCTCCAGCTCGATCTGCTTGCCGAGTTCCTGCGCGAGGTCGCGGACGATGCGCGGCAGCTTCTGCCAGGCATTGCCGATGGGCTGCATGCGGGTGCGCATCACCGCTTCCTGCAGCTCGCCGGTGACGTTGGAGAGGCGCTGGAGCGGGCTCTTGTACTCGCTGTCCTCGTTGCGGCGGCTGATCTCCATGAGCTGGTTGCGCGTGAGCACCAGCTCGGAAACCATCGTCATCAGATGTTCGAGCACCGAGACGTTGACGCGGATGGTCTGGTTGGCCACCGAGGAGGAGTCGTTCGCCGCCGGCGGCGGCGGGGCATCGGTGGTGGGCAGAGCGGGCGTGACGACGACGGCCTCGGGCGCCACCGCGGCGGGCTGTGCCGGCGGCCGGGCCTCAACCTCCGTTTCGCGGAACATACGCTCAAGTTCATCAAGCGGCACCTCGCCGGGGGCGAGTTCGCGCTCGAGAGTCTGCACGACGAGCGGCTTTTCGGCGGCGGGGGCCTTGTCGGCAGGGGTCTTGTCGGCAGAGGTCTTGTCCGCGGCAGCCTTGTCGGCGGGCGCCTTGCCGCCGGAGGCTTTGCCGCCGGACGTTTTGCCGGTCGCGGCCTTGCCGGCCGGTGCCTTGCCGGCGGCCGGCACCGTGTCCGCGACCACGTCGGTGCGGGCCACCTCGGCCTCCAGCTCGGCGATCAGGTCGGCGTCGGAGCCGGCGGGCTCGGTGCCGTCATTGCGCTCGATTTCGGCGAGGATCGCCTTGATGCGGTCGATGGTGCGCAGGATGAGCCCCACCGCCCCGCGGGTGACGGGGCGCCCGTTGCGGAACTCGTCCATCAGCGTTTCCGCCGCGTGGGCGAGACCGGCCAGCCGGACGAGGCCGATGAAGCCGCACGTTCCCTTGATGGTGTGAACCAGCCGGAAAATGTTGTTGAGAATCTCGCGGTTGTTCGGGTCGGTCTCGAACTTCACCAGCTCGGTGTCGGCGACATCCAGACTTTCGGACGTTTCGGTCAGGAATTCGCGGAGAAGATCATCCATGGCTCAATCTCGGCAGGTGGCGAATGGGGCAGGAGGAGCCGCCGGCGCGGGCCGGCAGCGTGTGATCACGCCGCGCGAACACGGTTGACGAAGGTGTCGACCTGGGTGCGCAGACGGTCGGCCTGCGCGGAGAGGTCGGCCGCGGAACGGACGATCTCGATGGAGACACGGCCGGTTTCGGCGGCGGCGGAACTGACCGTCGTGATGCTGGAGGAAACCTCCTGCGTCCCGTGGGCCGCCTGATTCACGTTCTGGGCGATCTCGCCGGTCGCCGCGCCCTGCTGGTCGATGGAGGTGGCGATGGCGGTCGAGATTTCGTCGATGCGGCGGATCGTGCCGGAGATGCTCTCGATGGCCTTGACCACGTCGTTGGTCGCGCCCTGCACCGCGGCGATCTGGGAGGAAATCTCGTCCGTGGCTTTCGAGGTCTGCTCGGCGAGCGTCTTCACTTCCATGGCGACCACCGCGAAGCCGCGCCCCGCCTCGCCCGCCCGCGCCGCCTCGATGGTGGCGTTGAGGGCGAGAAGATTGGTCTGCGAGGCGATGTCGGTGATGAGATTGACCACCTGGCCGATACGCTGGGCGCTGGCGGCGAGGCCGCGCACGACTTCGGCCGTGCCGCTCGCCTGGTCGGTCGCCTCGCCGGCGATCTTGGCGGCGGAGGCGACCTGCGAGCCGATTTCGCGCACCGAGGCGGCAAGCTCTTCGGCGGCCGAGGCGGCGATCTGCACATTGCTGGTGGCCTGCTCGGCCGCCGCCGCGACGATGGTCGACTGACGCGAGGTCTCGTCGGCCGATTTGTTCATGGTGGTGGCGGAACGCTCCAGCTGGCTGACGGCGCTGGTGACCGACTGGACGACGCCGGACACTTCACTGTCGAACTGCTCGGCGAGCTGGCGCATGGCGTCGCGCTTCTCGGCTTCGAGCCGCTCGGCCTGCGCCGCCTGCTCGGCCCGCAGGCCTTCGGTCGCGCGGACGGTGGCGAGAAGCTCCGCCGCCGAGCGCCAGAGATCGCCGACCTCGTCCGCGCCCGGCTTGCGTTCGACCTCCACGTCCAGATTGCCGGCCGCGACCGCGGTCAGCGTCTGGCTGACGCGGCGGATCGGGCGGCTGAGCATGTAGACCCCGATGAACAAGGCGCTGGCGATGCCGATCAGCAGGCCGACGACCGTCGTGCCGATCATCATCAGGCGCGCCCAGCGGTCGGTGGCGATCGCTTCCTGGCGCAGCGGGGTCAGGTGGGAGCGCAGTTTGTCGATATGAAGGGCGACCGACTTCTGCAGCGCCTCGCGATTGGCGCGGTTCGCATCGTTGTAGCCCTGTACGGCCGCGGCCTTCGGGCCATCTTCCACGGCAAGGCGAACGGTCTCGCGGCGGTAAGTCTGGAACTTGTCGAGATCGGCAACCAGGCCGTCGAAACCGAGTTCATCCGAGCCGCCCGCGATGGCCTTCGCCTCGCCGACCGTGGTGTTGAGCCGGTCGAGCGCGTTCAGCATCTTGGCGGCGAACGGCTTGGCCTTCTCGATGGTGTCGGTCACATAGATGCCGCGCGATTCCATCACGACAGTGCTGATCAGCCCGTTGATGCGCTCGGCGAGGAAAGCTCGCTGCTCATAACGATCGAGCTGGTCGGCCAGCCGCGCCCTCGCATCCAGCGCGTAGAGCGCAAACCCGCTGACGGCCAAGGTGGACAAGCCAAGCACGGCGACGATCGCATAGATTTTGCCGATGATCTTCATCTCGAAACTCTCGCTTTGGCGTCAGTGGCTCGCCGTTTCATTTGCTTTTTGGCGGGCGGGCTGCTTGTTCGGGGCCGCTTTATCGACGAGAGAGCGAATTTCAGACTTGTCGATGTAGCCGATCGAATCGACCAGAACTTCCTGGACGACATCGCCGTTCAATTGAGCGTTGGTTCTCTTCTTTACGTTGCCGAGCATTTCGGTCAGGTTGTACTTGGACATCCTGCCGAACTCGACCCGACCATTCATGTAGATCTCGTCGAAGGCGGCGTTGGTGACGAAGACCTGCGGGTCGATGGACAGCTTTCGCAGCGTGCCGGCATCGGCGGTGTAGACCAGCTTGGCGACGACATAGCCGCGCACCGCGCCGTCAATGATCATCGGGACGTTGATCGCTTCGAGCCGCCGATATTCGGTGCCC
This sequence comes from Pseudomonadota bacterium, assembly GCA_023414975.1. Classification (GTDB taxonomy): domain Bacteria; phylum Pseudomonadota; class Alphaproteobacteria; order Rhizobiales; family Xanthobacteraceae; genus Ancylobacter. The sequence continues at coordinate 13,933 of JAEZMI010000328.1, forward strand.
GCCAGGAACGGTTCCTCTTCCGCGGCAGCGCTGTGGCCGGCGACCCAGTAAGCCCCGCCATAGCTCGACAGAAGCGTCACCACGCAGACCCAGAGACCGATGAAAAGGACCTTGGCCATCACACGCCATACCGTGTCGCGAGCGAAAAGGAGTAGGTGCCGTCCGACTCCGCCTCGCGCAGGGCGGTCCCGAGGATGCCGGAGACCTCCTGCGCCGCCGCCAGGTGCTGGCCGAGAATGTCCTGGTTGCGCAGGAGCTTGCCGCGCAGCAAGGCGAGGCGCTCCAGCGTGGCGGCATCCAGGGCCGCCGGCAGCGCGCGGGCCGCGCGGCTCAGCTCCAGGAGGCTGCGGCTCTTGCGGCGGTTCATTTCCTCGAAGTCGATCGGCAGGCGCTGGCGGAGCGCCTCGGTCTCCTGCTCGATCGCGTCCTCAAGACGGTCCAGCAGACCGAGCAGCAGAGCCCCCGGCGTCATCGCGGCGGTGGAGCGGATCGGCGGGAGGATCATGGTCATGTACGCACCCCGTTCGTGGCCGGCATGTTGCCGGCGGGCATCGTGACGGCGGGTATGGTGGGGGCTGCCGTGGCGGCCGCGACCTGCGCGGCGCCATTCGCCGGCGCCGCGGCGATGCGCGCGGCAAGGCCCACGCCGCCGGCCTTGGCCACCTCGTCGGCGATCCGCTCGGCGAGCATCGACCGCCACACCTGCCCGGCCGTGCCGGCGCCGAACAGCGACGCCTTGGCTTCCGGCAGGATTGAAACGATGAAGCCGCTCAGCACCATCGCCTCGAAGCGGCGATAGGCCGGCGGCGCGGTGCCGGCGGACGCGTCGGACAGCGCGGTCGCGTTGCGCAAGGCCAGAGACGACGAGGCGGCGAGCGGGCTCCGTCCTTCCATCGGCGGGGCGACAGGCGCGGCGACAGGCGCGGCGCCCGGCGTGTTCTCGTTATCCGCCAGCACCTCGTTGAAGCTCAGCGCGTTGGCCGGCAGCATGGAAGGGTTGGCTGCGGAAGCCTCCCGCAGGCGGGTGGCGATGGCCTGCGCTTTCTGGGGATCGGCCGCCTTGACGACGTCGAGGATGAGGTCCGAAGAAAGTGAAATGCTCATGTGCCGCACCGTCTGGAATTCAACGGTCGCAGGCTCGCAGATCAGGCTGGTGGGAAGCTTGCGTTCGGCCGCAGCACCATCGCCTCAAGCGCGTCGTCGAGCCCCTTTCGGTCTTCATGCGCGGTGAAGTTCTCGCGTGCGGCCTCGCGCGAGCGCTCGACCCGCTTCAGCCGCATCGCCTCGCGCAGGGCGACGGCCTTCTGCGCCTCCATCGCCACCCGGAGCCCGGCGATTTCCGTGTCGATGACCTTCAGCCGCCGGGCGACGAAGCTCACCACCACGGGCGCCAGGCACTCGTCGTTCAGCACGGCCATCACGTCGCGCCGGTTCGCTTCCGCCTCGCCCAGAAGCCGCTGCAGGCGGATCAGTTCATGGTCCGCGCGCTGCTGAAGCTTGGTTTGCAGCGCTTGGATGCGGGTGAGCTTGACGAGCCGCTCCTTCATGTCAGCCACCCCTGAGCCAGGCCGCGAAGGCGTCGCTGAACATCACGAGCATGTCGTCCGCCACGAGGTAGAGCAGCAGCAGCCCGCCCATGGTCATGAAGGGCGTGGCGATGAAAAAGACCGGGATCTGCGGCGTCAGCTTGTTGGTGATGCCCACGGCGAAGTTCATCACGACGGAGTAGATGAGAAAGGGGCTGGCGAGGCGCAGCGCGAGCAGGAAGGTCGCGCCGAGCTGGTCCACCGCCTGGGTCAGGATGGCGCCGGCGTTCATCGCCTGTCGGGGCGGAATGCGGGTGTAGGAATCAACCAGCGCCTTGATCATTTCCCAATGCTGGCCGGTGACGAAGATCATCACCACCGCGCCGAGGCTCATCAGCATGGTCAGTTCCGGCATCGGCTCGTCCTCGACCGCCATTCCGGCGGGCATGGCGAGGCCGATGGACTGCGCGGCGGCAGTCGTCAGCGTCTGGAAGGACAGCACGAAGATGCGGGCCAGAAGGCCGATGATGCCGCCGGTCGCGAGTTCGCCGGCAATGGCCAGCAGCACGTCGGGCAGCCGCGCGCCGGCCATCGCCGCGGCCACCGGCGCCTCCAGCAGAGGCAGCAGCGCCAGCGAGAAGGAGAGCGCGAGGAACAGCCGCACCTGCATCGGCAGCCGCGAACTGGCGAAGCCCGGCATCAGCATGAAGCAGGCACCGATCCGGCAGAAGATCAGGAAGGCGGGGATGATCATCGCATCCGCCTGGCTCATTACGAGATGACCCCGAGCGACCGGATGTCCGCGCCGCGCGCGATCTCGACATGCGAGAGCACGGGCAGCGAGGGGAACATGCGTTCGATGATCATCCGCACATAGGGCCGCGCATCCGGCGCCGTGACGAGGGCGAAGCTGCCCGCGCTCTTCATCCGCTCGCGAATGGCGGTCGAGGCCTCCGACCCGAACTGCTCGACGAGGCGCGGGTCGATGTCGAACTCGGCGACCTCGCCCTTGGCGTCGCGCTTCAGGCTTTCATGGAAGGTGAGATCCCACTTGCCGCCGAGACGCAGCACATTGAGCTGGCCGCCCTCGGCAAGGTCGCCGCAAATCTGCTGCGCCATGCGCATGCGCACATGCTCGACCACCTGCTCGGAGCGGCGGGCATGCGGCACGATCTCGGCCACCGCTTCGAGGATGAGGTGCAGGTTGCGCACCGACACGCGCTCGGCGAGCAGGAGTTTCAGCACCGCCTGCAGGCCGGAATAGGAGATCTGCGAGGGGCAGATATCCTCGATCAGCCGCTTGTATTCGGGATCGAGACGGTCGAGCAGCGCGCGCATGTCCTTGTAGGACAGCAACTGGGCGAGGTTGTTGGAGACCACCTCGCTGGCATGAGTCAGCATCACCGACAGCGAGTCGATGGCGGCAAAGCCCTCGCGCTTCACCTCGGTGGCGTAGGCTTCGGAAATCCAGAGCGCCTTCATGCCGAAGGCCGGCTCGCGCACCTCGTCGCCGGGCACATCGGGGCACGGGCCCTCCCCCACCACGACCAGCAATTCGCCCAGCCGCATCTCGAAGGTCGCGACCACCGTGCCGTGCATGCGGATCTGGTAGGATTTGCTCGGCACGTTCAGCGCCTCGCTCACCTTGATGTCCGGCACGACGAAGCCGTAACGCTCGGCGAATTTGCGCCGCATCTTGCCGATGCGGTGCGCCATCTCGGCCGGATTGCGCAGCACGAGCGTGGCGAGCTGCTTGCCGACGGCGATCTCGATCTCGGGGGTGCGCAGCGTTTCCTTGACCGAATCCTTGTCGGTCGCGATGAGCTTCTGCTTCTCGGCCTCGCGCGCCAGATCCGCCTCCTTCTGGCGGGCGAGCTGCAGCGGCACCTGGTAGCCGACGAAGGCCATCATCGCCCCGAGCGCCGCGAAGGGCAGGAAGGGCAGGCCCGGCACCAGCGAGAGGCAGAACAGCAGGCCGGCGGCGACATGGAGGGCGCGCGGATAGGCGGCGAGCTGGCCGAGCACCGCCTTGTCGGCCGAACCGCGCGTGCCGCCCTTCGACACGAGCAGGCCGGCGGCGAGCGAGACGATGAGGGCGGGGATCTGCGACACCAGCCCGTCGCCGACCGAAAGCCGGGTGAAGGTGTCGGCGGCCTCGGCCAGCGGCAGCCCATGGCGGGTCACGCCGATGATGATGCCGCCGAAGATGTTGACGGCGATGATGATGAGGCCGGCCACCGCCTCGCCGCGCACGAATTTCGAGGCGCCGTCCATGGAGCCGAAGAAGGAGCTTTCCTCCTCCAGTTCGGAGCGGCGCAGCTGCGCCTGCTTGTCGTCGATCAGCCCGGCGTTGAGATCGGCGTCGATCGCCATCTGCTTGCCGGGGATGGCGTCGAGGGTGAAGCGCGCGCCGACTTCCGCGATGCGTGTGGCGCCCTTCGTGATGACGAGGAAATTGACCGTGATGAGGATGACGAACACCACGATGCCGATGACGAAATCGCCGCCCATCACCAGCTGGGAAAAGCCGGAAATGATGTGGCCGGCGGAATGCACGCCATCGGCGCCATGGGCGAGGATGAGGCGCGTCGTGGCGATGCCGAGCGCGAGGCGCAGCAGCGTGGCGATCAGCAGCACGGTCGGGAAGGCGGAGAATTCCAGCGGCTTCTGGATCCAGAGCGCCACCATCAGGATCAGCACGGAAATGGCGATCGACAGGGCAAGGCCAAAATCGATCAGCACCGGCGGGATCGGCAGGAACAGCACCGCCAGGATCGCCACCACGCCGACGGCGAAGCCGATGTCGCGGCGTGATTTGGCCTCAGGTGCCGCGGGGGAGACGCTGAGATCGCTCATGACGCATCAGAATCCGGTGCCGATGCGGCCATAGACCTCCTCCGTGAAGGCAAGGATCTGCTGGCCGATGAAGGTGGCTGTGAGGGCAGAGACCACGAGAACGGCGATGATCTTCGGGATGAAGGTGAGCGTGACTTCCTGGATCTGCGTCAGCGCCTGGAACAGGGCGATGACGATGCCGACGATCATGGCGGCCGCGACCGCGGGACCGGAGGCGATGATGATGGTCCAGATCGCCGAATGAACGACGTCGAGCGCGTCGACCTCGTTCATGCTCAGGAGATCCGCACGCCCGCACCGAGCGCCAGTTCCTTCCCGTTGGAGAGCGTGGCGATCGGCGCGTCGGACGCGATGCGCACCGAGGTGACGGTGCCGGAAACGGAGCCGTCCGCGCTGGTGACGACGCGGCCCATCGCGGCATCGGCGATCTGCAGCGAGGAGGAGGTGAGCAGCGAGTCGAGCTTGGCATTCGCCGACATGCTCTGCTCCACCTGCGAGAAGGAGGCGAGCTGGCCCATATACTGCGCCGTATCCATCGGCTCGGTGGGATCCTGGTTCTTCATCTGGGCGATGAGGAGCTGAAGGAACGCCGAGTAATCGAGCGTCTGCGGCTTGGCCGCGCCGGAGGCGGCGCTTGTGCCGGTGCCGGCCGGGGCCAGCGGGTTCACCGTCGTCATGGGGCTCTCCTCACGCCGCCTTGGGCGCGTCGCTGTCGAGAATGGCCGCCTCGACCAAGAAGAGGCGGCGGATGACGCGCAGCGCGTCGAACAGCCGGCCGGAGCCGACGAGTTCGCCGACATGGCGCAGCGCGATCGCCATCGCCTCGCTGCTGAAGCTGCTCATCAGCCCGGCGAGCTGCTGGTCGAACAGGGCCTGGGCGGCCTCCTGCTTGCGCGGCTCGATCAGCATGGTCTGCACCACGAAATAGAGCTGGCGCAGCGGCGTGGTGGTGTCCTCCACCTGCAGGACATGGCTCTCCAGCAGGAACGTCACGTCGTTCAGCAGTTCGATCGTCACCTTTCGGTCGACGCGGATGACCGCGCCGTTGAGGAAGATGCGTTCACCGGGCTTCAGGGAAATCAGCATGGGCAGCGCCTCACATCAGGCCGTCGCGAATGGTGCGATTGACCTCGATGAGGCCGGAGAAATTGGTGGAGCGTTCATGCATGATCTGATCCGCCTCCTTGATGACCCACAGGCCGATGGAGATCAGGTTGCCGCGCAGCGTCTCCGCCAGCTCGTTGTGCGGATCGGAAAGATCGCGGATGAGGAATCCCCAGAGCTTCTGGAGATAGAGCACGGCCTCCGTGGCCGCGGGGGAGGAAGGGCCGTCCTCCTGCGCCTTCGTCAGCAGCACGAGGGCATGGTCGAGCGCAAGTCGCTCTTCCTCGCGCCCTTCGACCCCGGAGTCTCCAAGAATCTCGGCATAGGTGAAGCGATACATTGGACGCCCTTCTGCTTACACGTAATTCATGATGGACATTTTCAGTATTCGCGAGGTCAGCGAGTAGGACATCTCGATCTGCGTCGCTATGAGATCGAGCTTCGTCTTCGCTTCCGCCGGGTCTACGGATTCAAGCCTGTCGATACGCTTGCCGATGGCGTCCAGCCCCCGCTGCATCAGCGCGTTCGAGGCTTCGATGCGGTTCTGCGAGGTGCCGAGACGGGCGCTGATGGAGACCAGCTCGCTCGTTCCCGTTCCGGCCAGCGAGCGCGCCTTGTCGATCACCATCGTAAAGGCGGCGCCCGCGAGATGTTCGGTGCCGAGGGCCGCCACCATCGTGTATGCCATGGCAAGCTTGCGCATGGCTGGTTCATTGGCGTTGGCCGAGGTGCCGACCCGTTCCGCCGGCGAGATCGCGCCTTCGAGATTGGTGCTGGACGCCTGCGACCAGGTCGCGCTCCAGCCCGGCTCCTCGAACATGTCGGCGAATTCGTTGTCGATGAAGTCTTCGAGATCGGCCGCCGGTATGGTGCCGGCCGCCGGATCGGAAGGATCGATGCCGAAGCGGGTGTTGAAGGCGGCGACGATGGCCGCGCCGGGACCCTCGTCCAGATTCTTGATCGGCTTCTCCCCGCTATTGATGCCGCCGAACATGTAGCGGCGGCCGTCCGCGAGGTTCAGCGTGCCGGTGAACGCGTCGAGAAAGCCGGCGGCCTGGCGCTGGATGACCTGCGCGGAGGTGGCGCTCTCCGAAATGCCGGTGAGCATCTGCTGGAACTTGTCCGCCTGGCTGCGCATGTCGTCGAGCGCGCCCTGCGTGCGCTCGATCTGCGCCGCCATCACCGCATTGCCATCGAAATAGCGCCGCACCGACGCTTCCTCGGCGCGCAGGCGGACAGATTCGGCCGTCCCTAAGCCGAGCGACAGGCCGACATCGGCGCGCCGGCCGGTGGTCAGCTCCTTGCTGACATCGGCGAGTTCCGATTGCAGGCGGGGCAGCGCGTTGCGCGGCGAATTCATGAGGGTGAGAGTGGAGATGAAAGTCGTTCGCATCAGCGCACCGCCTGCAGGAGCGAGTCGTAGAGTTCGTTGATGATCGCGATCAGCTTGGACGAGGCCTGAAAGCTGCGCTCCAGTTCGAGCTGGCGGGCATACTCATCGTCCATGTTGATGCCGGTGACGTCGGACAGCGCGGCCGAGGCGTGCGCCAGCAGCGCCTTCTCGCCTTCCGCCTTGCCGGACATCGCCTTGCGCGTGCCTTCCAGCCAGCCGACCGAGGCCGTGCCGAATTCCGCCAGGCTGCCCGAACTGCCGATTTCGGCCGCCGGATCGAAGCTGCGCAGGGCGGAGACGCTGGCCTGCAGCCGGCGGATCTCGTCGGCGAAGCTCGCCGCGTCCGTGGTGTTCGCCTCGTAATCCGCGCCGTTCACCCCGCCGTCGCGCAGGAGCGCGGGGGTACCGCCCTGCGCGGGGTCGAGGGCCGGGTTGACGGCAATGCGGCTCGCTGCGCCGGTGGCGGAGGCCGGCAGCGTTGCCGTGCCGTCGGTGAACAGGCCCGGCAGGTCCGGACCGCCGCCGCCGGAGTGATCGATCTCCGCGAAGGCCTGCATCAGCCCCTGGGCCATCTGGTCGAGCTGGGATTCGAACACCACGGCGGTGCTGTCGCGCAGCTCCGCCAGACCCGCCAGCCGGCCCGAGCGCAGCGGCATGGGGGCATCCGGTCCGGTAACGGCGACGCCGTCCACCATCACGGACTGACCGTTCATGCCCGCCGTCAGCACCGCCGTCCGGGTGAAGCTCACCTCGCGCGGGCTGGTCTCGAACAGCGTCGCGCCGCTGTCGGTGTAGATGAGCATGTCGTTATTGCCGCGGGTGACGGCGGTGACGCCCATCTCCTCGGACAGCGCGGCCAGAATGCTGTCGCGCCGGTCCAGCGCATCGGTCACGTCCGCGCCACGCACCGTCCCGCGCACCACGGTGGTGTTTTCCACCTCGAACTGCTTGAGCAGATCGTTGACGCGCCCGACCGAGCGCTCCATCGCCGCGTCCGTGTCCGTGCGCACCTTATGCACCGTCGCGGTGGCGGCGTTGAGCGAGGTCGCGAGGTCCTGCGCTCTCACCACGACCTCGGCGGCGATCGCCGGGTCGTCCGGCGTGTTGGCGTACTGCTCGAGATAATCCGTCAGGGCGCCGAGGCGCGCCGCCGGGGAGGCGTCGGATTCGGGATCCCCCACGGTCGCCTGCAGGCGCTCCAGCCCGTCCAGCACGGCCTGCCGGTCGGCGGTGCTCGACGTGGCGCTCAGCATCCTCATGAAGAGGGCGTTGTCGCTCGCGCGAGTGACCTTGATCACGGTCGCCCCGCCATCGCCCGACGTCGTGGTGATGGCGATCTTGCGGGACGTCCCGGCCTGGCCGGCGCCCGAAATATTGCGCGCCGTCGTCTCGATCTGCGAGGACGTGCTGGAGAGCGACGAGCGCGCGGCGTTGAAGGCGACCGATAAGCTCATTTATGCCTCACCTTTTCAGGCTCATCAGAACGTCGAGCAGTTCCGAGCCGGTCTGGAAGACCTTGGAGTTGGCGGTGTAGTCGCGCTGGGCGGAGATCATCTCCGTGAGCTCGCTCGCCATGTCGACGTTGGAGCGCTCGGTGGCACCGGACACCATGGTGCCGAGCCCGCCCTGATTGGCGAAGCCGATCTGCAGTTCTCCCGACTCCCGCGTGGGCTCGAAGACGTTGCCGGCGAGCGGGTTCAGCCGGTCCGGGCTGGTCACGAAGGCGAGCGGGATCTGATAGAGCGGCGACTTGCGGCCCTTCAGGTCGATGGCCGAAACCACGCCGTTCTCGTCGATCTCAACGCCCTCGACCGAGCTCGGCGCGTTGCCGTCCGCCGTCGCCGTCAGCGGGGTGTAGCCGTCGGCGAGCTGCGTCATGCCGGTGAGGTCGAAGGTCAGCGTCTGGCCGTTCGGCACGTTCAGCGAGCAGGTCGGCGCCGAGGTCAGGGCGCCGAGATTGTCGAAGGTCAGTGTCTGCGTGGCGAGCGGGGCGGCGGTATAGGGGAAGGTGCCGAAGGCGGGCGCATTGGCACGGTCGAAGACCGTCATCTCCCACTCGATGGGCGCGTTGCTGGTCTTGCTCAGGAAGATGTCGAGCGTGACCTCGTTGCCGAGATTGTCGAAGACCACGAGCGAGGACTTCTGCGAAAAGGTCGAGGCCGCCACGTTATCGGCCGGCGTGTCGCCCGCGATCACGGTGTCGGACGAGGGCAGGTTCGCCGCGAAGGTGCCGATGCGGCTCGGATTGGCCGCGAGGCGCACATCGGCCACCTTCACCGCCTGCAGGCCGCCCGCGCCGTTCAGCACGACATTCGGATCGCCGCCGGTGATGTCGTAGCCCATCAGCGTGAAGCCGGCGCTGTTCACCAGATTGCCGGTGGAGGCGTCGACGGCGAAGGAGCCGGCGCGCGTCAGAACGGGCAGGCCGTTGTCCGGCGGGGAGACCAGGAAGAAGCCGTTGCCCTGAATGGCGAGGTCGGTGGTGGAGGGCGTGAAGTTCAGCGCCCCGTCCTTGGTGATCTCATAGCGCACGTGGGTGTTCACGGCGCCCGAATTGTACTCGCCGAAGCCGCTCTCCAGGAGCAGGCTGGAGAATTCGGTGGTGGCGCGCTTGTAACCGGCCGTCCCCGAATTGGCGATGTTGTCGGCGATGGTGCCGAGCTTGTTCGACTGCGCCGACATACCGGAGACGCCGGTGCGCATCATGCCGTAGAGGCTCATTTCTTCACTCCTGACGTGGCGTTTGCGCATATGACGCCGTTTGGCTTGCGCGAAACTGGCGGGACGCTCCGCCCGGCGGGTTCATGGGGCTTATCGCCGGATGGCCTATCCCCTTATGGCTTGGGCGAGTTCGGCGAACGGGTCCCCGGCGGGCGGGGAATCGGCGTATTGGCGCAGCGCGTCATAGATGCGCGGAACCAGCGTGACGGCCTGGTCCAGCTCCGCGTCCGTGCCGGGCGTGTAGCCGCCCATGAGGCGCAGATCCTTGGTGTCCTCGAAGCGCGCGATCATACCCTTGAGCCGCCGCACCAGATCGCGCTGCTCGGGCGACCAGACGAGATCGGCGAGGCGCGAGACCGAGCGCAGCACGTTGACCGCCGGGAACCGGCCCTGATCGGCGATGGCGCGGTCGAGCACGATGTGCCCGTCCAGCGTGCCGCG
>JAEZMI010000363.1 GCA_023414975.1 Pseudomonadota bacterium
CCCATGAACTCGGCGGCGACGACGAACATCCAGCCGAGCCCGAGCCCCGAGCGCCGCGCCACGACGTAATGCGGCAGCACGGCGGGCAGGAGGATACGCCGGGCGAGTTCCAGCCGCGTCAGGCGGAAGCTGCGGCCGACCTCGATGATCTTGCGGTCCACCGAGAGAATGGCGCCGAGCGTGCCGAGATAGACCGGGAAGGCGACGCCGACGGCGATCAGCGTGACCTTGGACGCCTCGAAGATGCCGAGCCACAGGATGAAGAGCGGCACCCAGGCGATGGAGGGAATGGCGCGCAGCCCCTGCAGGGTCGGGTCCAGCAGAGCCCGCGCGAGCCCGGAGGCGCCGGCCAGCGCGCCGAGCAGCGTGCCCACCGCGACGCCCAGCGCGAAGCCGGCGGCGACACGGGCCAGCGTGGCGCGGATATGAAGGGCGAGGTCGCCGTTACGGGCCAGCTCGGCCAGCGTGGCGAGAATGGTGCTCGGCGCCGGCAGGAGCCGCCCCTGCGCCAGGCCGAGGCGAATGGCGAGCTCCCACGCCAGCGCCGCGCCGAGCGGCAGGGCGACGCCGAGCAGCGCCCGCTGCCAGCCCTTCAGGGAGCCGCCCCGGCGCGGGGTGGCCGCCGCTGCGAGCGGCGTCTCGATGATGCCGTGCGCCGCGCTCATCTCACGACCCCGGCGGCAGGTAGCGGGAATCGATCAGCGCATCCACCGTGCCGGGCACATCCACGGTCGCGGCGACGACGCCGGCGTCCTGCAGCGCCTTTCCGGCGGCGGCGATGGTCGCCTTCTGCGCGTCGCCGATCGGGCCGTAGGTGAGGCCGGTGCGCTCCAGCTGGCGGGCGATGACGGGGGCGGGGAGCCTGGTCGCGCCCTCCAGCAGGACCGCCAGCTCCTTCGGGTGCTCGACCGCCCATTTGCGCGCCTTCTCATAGGCCGCGAGCACGCGCCTGACGATCTCCGGGTTCTCCTGCGCGAAGGCCTCGCGCACATTCAGCACGCTCCAGCTGTTGGCGGCGGGATCGCGGAAGAACAGCACCGCGCCGTCCTCCAGTTCGGCGGAGGCCATGATCGGGTCGAGCCCGGCCCAGGCATCGACATCGCCGCGCGTCAGGGCGAGGCGGCCATCGGCGTGCTGAAGCAGAACGAGGCGCACGTCCTTCTCGGTGAGGCCGTTGGCGGCGAGCGCGCGGATGAGGAAGATGTGCGGATCGGTGCCGCGGGTGACGGCGACGCTCTTGCCCTTGAGATCGGCCACCTGGGTGATGCCGCTGTCCTTGCGCGTCACCAGCGCCGTCCATTCCGGGCGCGACGACACATAGACCGATTTGATTGGGTTGCCGTTGATGCGCGCCACCAGCGCCGCCGCGCCGGCGGTGGACCCGAAATCCAGCGAGCCGGCATTGAGGAATTCCAGCGCCTTGTTGGAGCCGGCCGACTGCACCCAGCGTATGGTGATGCCGTCCCTGGCGAATTCCTCCTCCAGGAACTTCTTGTTCTTCAGCACGATCGACACCGGGCTGTAGGTGGCCCAGTCCACCCGGATTTCCGTCGGCGGCGCGGCCGCGGCCGGGGCGGCGAGGCTCCACAGCGTCAGCGTTCCGGCGACGGCGCGGGCGGCGAAAAGGGCGAGCGAACGCCGGGTGAAAACCCGGTGGAGAGGGGTCGGCATCAGTGGCTCCGTCTCATTTCATATAAAATCGATAGACTAATAGAAAGTCCTGTGCAAGACCTGTGTCAACCAGGCCCCATCGCGCGGCCGCGGCCCCTTCCACGGGCGGGGCTTGCGGGCGGCGGCGCAGCTACCGAGGAAGATTGCGCATGAGCACGCAGGACAGCGGCATCCCCGGCACAGACCGCCGGAGCCCCGGAAATCCAGGCACCATCACGCACGGCACCATCACGCGCGGCACCGACCCTGCGTCGGCCCCGTCGACGCCCCGTCCGCTCTCCATCGTCGGTTTGAGCGGTGGGCTTTCATCGCCCTCGCGAACGCTCGCCCTGGTCGACCTCGCTCTCGATCGCATCGCGGCGGCGGCGCGGGCGACGGGGCTGCCCGCCACCACGCGGCTCATCGATATCGCCGCGCTCGACGGCATCGGCGCCCTGCGCGCGCGCCCGGCGCCGGCGGCCGTCGAGGCGGCCTTCGAGGCGGTGGAGGGGGCGGATTTCCTCGTCGTCGGCTCGCCGGTCTACAAGGGTTCCTATTCCGGGCTGTTCAAGCATTTCGTCGATTTCCTCGACTATCGGGGGCTGATCGGCCTGCCGGTCGCCCTGCTGGCCACCGGCGGCAGCGAGCGTCATGCGCTGGTGATCGAGCATCAGCTCCGTCCGCTCTTCGCCTTCTTCCAGGCCCAGCCGCTCGGCACCGGCGCGTTCTTCACCGAGCGCGACTTTGCCGATGGCGCCGTTGCGGCCGGGCCCGCCGAGCAGCGTTTCGAGCGCCTGATCGAGGAGGCCGTCCATGCGCTCGCCGCGCGCCACCGGGCGCATCGTCACGCTGTAGGAAAGGCCGCCTGATGTCGCTCACGGAACGCTTCACACGGCCGCGCGCGGGGGGATTCGGCGTCGCGAGCGCCGCGTCGGTGGCGGGCGCGCCCCGCGCCCGGCTTTTACGGCTCGAAGCCCGCCTCGCCGGCTGGCTTCTGCCGGCGCTGCTGGTCATCATCTGGGAGGTTCTCGCGCGCCGCGGTGACATCGCGCCGAACGTGCTGCCCGCGCCCTCCGCCATCGCGCTCGCCGGCTGGCAGGCGCTGAAGTCCGGCGAACTCGTCCACCACATGGCGGTGAGCACCGCGCGCGCGCTCGCCGGGCTCGCCGTGGGCGGCGCGTTCGGGCTCGTGCTCGGCATCGCCAACGGCCTGTCCGGCCTGTCGCGCCGCTATACCGACACGACGCTGCAGATGGTGCGCAACGTGCCCCATCTCGCGCTCATCCCGCTGGTGATCCTCTGGTTCGGCATCGACGAGGAGGCCAAGCTCTTCCTCGTCGCGCTCGGCGTGTTCTTCCCGATCTACATCAACACGCTGCATGGCGTGCGCACGGTCGATCCGCAGCTCATCGAGATGGGGCGGGTCTACGGCATGGGGCCGCTGGCCCTGTTCCGCCAGGTGATCCTGCCGGGCGCGCTGCCTTCCATCTTCGTGGGGCTGCGTTTCGCGCTCGGCATCATGTGGCTGACGCTGATCGTGGCCGAAACCATCGCCGCGTCCTCGGGTCTCGGCTACATGGCGATGCAGGCGCGCGAGTTCCTGCTGGTGGATGTGGTCGTGCTCGCCATCCTCATCTACGCGCTGCTGGGCAAGCTGGCGGATGTGCTGACCGCCGGGCTGGAGCATCTGTGCCTGCAATGGCACCCCGCCTTCCACACGCGGAAGAGCTGACGGGAGAGCCATGATGACGACACA
>JAEZMI010000380.1 GCA_023414975.1 Pseudomonadota bacterium
GAAAAGGACTATATTCGGTCCGTATTCCGTCTCCCCTTCCGCGCACCCGCGAGGCCGCCATGAAGCTGTCCGAACGTATCAAGCCGATCAGCTACCTCAAGGCCAATGCCGCCGAGGTCATCGCCAAGCTGGCCGAGCACCAGCAGCCGATGATCATCACCGTGAATGGCGAGGCCAAGGCGGTGCTGCAGGACATCGATTCCTACGAGGAGATGCAGGAGGCCATCGCGATGCTGCGCATCGTCCAGATGGGACAGAAGGACATCCGGGAGGGGAGGGTCGTACCCCTTGAGGAGGCGATGCGGCGGTTCCGTAAGAGGCCCCAGAGCGAATGACACGGTATGATGTCCTCCTTACCTGGGAAGCCGAAGAAGATATCGCCGCGATCCATGATTACATTGAAGCGTCCGAATCGGTCGAAAGAGCCGACCGGACGGCCGCCATGCTGTTCGAGGCGGTCGCCTCCCTCGAAACGCTACCGCACCGAGGCAACGTCCCGAAGGAACTGAGCCTTCTCGCCGCAGCCGAAGATGTGCGCGAGCTTCACTTCTGGAGTTATCGCCTCATCTATCAGATCGTCGGTTCGGACGTGACTGTTCTCGCCATTGCCGACGGCCGGCGCGACATGCAGGCCTTCCTTCAGCGGCGGCTCGCGCGCTGAAGCGCCGCCGCTCAGCCCTTTCACGACAGTCAGCCCTTGCGCGACAGCAGGAACACGGCCTGCTCGCCGAGCAGGTTCCACACCGCCCAGGGCAGGTTCACCCGCACCGGGTGGCCGGAGGCGCCGAGCGCGGTCGCGGTCTCGATCTTCGCGCCGATCTCCTCCACCAGATCGACGAAGTCGCGGATGGTGCAGAAATGGATGTTCGGCGTGTCGTGCCAGCTATAGGGCAGGTTGTCCGTGCTGGGCATCCGGCCGTTGATCAAGAGATCGAGCCGCATCCGCCAGAAGCCGAAATTGGGGAAGGAGACGACGGCGCGGGTGCCCACCCGCAGCATCTGTTCCAGCACCCATTTGGGCCGGCGCGTCGCCTGGATGGTCTGCGACAGGATCACATAGTCGAACGCGTCGTCGGGATAGTCGGCGAGGTCGACATCGGCATCGCCCTGGATGATCGGCAGGCCGCGCGCCACCCCGGCATTGACCCCCTCGCGCGAGAGTTCGATGCCGCGGGCGTCGCAGCCGCGCGTGGTGGCCAGGAGTTCCAGCAGTTCGCCATCGCCCGAACCGACATCGAGCACGCGCGAGCCCGGCCGCACCATGTCGGCGATGAGCAGCAGGTCGATACGCTTGCCGGAGGCGGCGCGCGCGGCCTCGCGCATGGTGAGGTCGCGGTTCTTCAGCTCCTTCAGGGCGGTCTCGCGCGGCGACATCAGCTCACCCCCACGGCGCGGGCGGCGGCGTCGATGAAGCCGCGCGTGATCGCGAAGAATTCCGGCTCCTCCAGCAGGAAGGCGTCGTGGCCCTTGTCGCTGTCGATCTCCGTGAAGGAGACCTGCGCCCCGGCCGCGTTCAGCGCATGCACCACGGCGCGGGAATCGGCGGTGGTGAACAGCCAGTCGGAGGTGAAGGAGACGAGGCAGAAGCGGGTGCGCGTGCCCTTG
Organism: Pseudomonadota bacterium; assembly: GCA_023414975.1. GTDB lineage: Bacteria > Pseudomonadota > Alphaproteobacteria > Rhizobiales > Xanthobacteraceae > Ancylobacter. The sequence continues at coordinate 1,606 of JAEZMI010000380.1, forward strand.
AAGGCATTGGCCAGCACGCCGCCATAATCCCCCGCGAGGTCGAAATAATCCATGGCCCGCGTGACATAGAGATAGGAATTGGCGTCGAACCGGTCGACGAAGGCCTCGCCCTGGTGGCGCAGATAGGATTCCACCTGGAAGTCCGCGTCGAAGGAGAAGGTGCGCCCGTCGCGGTCCTGCAGGCGCCGGCCGAACTTCCGGTGCAGCGACGAGTCGGACATGTAGGTGATGTGCGCGGCCATGCGCGCGACGGCGAGGCCCCGGCGCGGGCTGGTGCCTTCCGCCAGATAGCGCCCGCCGCGCCAGTCGGGATCGGCCATCACCGCCTGGCGGCCGACCTCGTGAAAGGCGATGTTCTGCGCGGAATGGCGCGCGGCGGTGGCGATGGGCATGGCGGCGAACACCCGCTCGGGGTAGCTCGCCGCCCATTGCAGCACCTGCATCCCGCCCATGGAGCCGCCGACGACGGCGAGCAGCCGCTCGATGCCGAGATGGTCGATCAGCATCGCCTGCGCCCGCACCATATCGCCGATGGTGACGACCGGCAGGTCGAGCCCGTAGGGCTGCCCGGTGGCGGGGTTCGTCGAGGAAGGGCCGGTGGTGCCGAGGCACCCGCCCAGCACATTCGAGGCGATGACGAAGAAGCGGTCGGTGTCGATGGGCTTGCCCGGCCCGATCAGCGTCTCCCACCAGCCGGGCTTGCCGGTGACGGGGTGGACGTTCGCCGCGTGCTGGTCGCCGGACAAAGCGTGGCAGATCAGGATCGCGTTGGAGCGCGCCGCGTTCAGCGTGCCATAGGTCTGGTAGGCGATCTGGAACGGGCTGAGCGCGCCGCCGGCATCCAGCTTCAGCGGCCGGTCGGCCCCGAAGCGCGCCACGGGCGAGTGCGGCTGGTCCGCCTCGGCGCGTGCGGCTTCGACGATGGTCCTCTCCAGCATGGCGTTCCTCACAGGCGACAACCGTCCAACCGGACGAATGTTCGTTATACCGGACGATCCGATGAAGCCACAGCCGCCGCTTGTCAATATGGTGGCGGGAGACGGCGCGGACAAAAGCCCGTGCGGCCCGCGTTCCGCTGGGCTCGCGTTGTGCCAGAATTTGGTTTTCAGCGCGCACGGCCGGGGGTAGGAGTTGCCGCGATGAACGAGATGCCGAAAAGCCCCGCGCCCTCAGTCGACGGGCCCTCCATCGACGCGGCCGCCGCCGCTCCCGCCGCCGGCCCGGCCCCCTCGGTGCCGGACCTCGCCGCGCTGCGCGCCGAGATCGACCGGATCGACGCCGGCATGCACGCGCTGCTGATCGAGCGCAGCGAGATCATCGACCGGCTGGTGGCGGTGAAGCGGTCGCGCGCGGCCGAGGGCGGCTCGGCCTTCCGCCCGGCGCGCGAGGCCTCGATGATGCGGATGATCGTCGACCGGCATCGCGGCATCCTTCCGCTGGATACGGTCGAGGGCATCTGGCGCGTCATCATCTCCACCTTCACCTATGTCCAGGCGCCCTATGCCGTGCATGCCGACCTTGCCACGGGCGAGGCGGCGATGCGCGACAGCGCCCGCTTCCATTTCGGCTTCACCGTGCCCTTCGTCGCCCATATGGGCGCGCAGGGCGTGGTGGCGGCGGTCGCCGGCTCCAAGGGCGATCTCGGCCTCGTGCCGGCCTTCGCCGCGCCCGGCGCCGGGGCGTGGTGGACCGCGCTCGAGGGCGGGCACGCGCCCAAGATCATCGCCCGGCTGCCTTTCGTGGAGCGCGCCGACCACCCCGCCGGCCTGCCGGTGTTCTGCATCGCCCATCCCGTCACCGATGGCGCGGTGACGGAGGTCGAGACCTGGAGCCTGCATGTCGCCGGCTGGACCGCCCATGCCGCCCGCGCGCTCGCCCCGCTGGCCGAGGTGATCGCGGTGCCGGATCGCGGGCTCGACGGGGCGGCGCTGCTCGCCTCCATCCCGGTGGGCGGGGCGGTCGGGCTCGACACGGTGCTGGCGACCCTGCGCGCCGCCGGCGCCTCGGTGCGCGCCGCCGCCCTCGTCGGCTCCCATGCCAGCCGCTATACCCATGCCGGCCGCCATACCCATTCGCCGCAGGATGCCCCTCGGGGCTGATCGCCGCGCCTTCCTCCTTGCTGTCCGCCCTCCCGGAGCCCGTCATGTCCGTCACCCCTCCCAGCCGTCCCGTTCCGCGCCCCGGCGTGCAGGCGATCGAGGCCTATGTGCCCGGCAAGGCGCAGGCCGGGGCGGGCGTGAAGGTGCATAAGCTCTCGGCCAACGAGAACCCGCTCGGCGCCAGCCCGAAGGCGCTGGAGGCCTTCCGCGACGCGGCGGCGCTGGAGCTTTATCCCGACGGGTCGTCCACCCGGCTGCGCGCCGCCATCGGCGCGGCCTATGGGCTCGATCCCGCCCGCATCGTCTGCGGCACCGGCTCGGACGAGCTGCTCATGCTCACCGCGCTGGCCTTTGCCGGGCCGGGCGACGAGGTGCTCTATTCGCAATATGGCTTCCTGGTCTACCGCATCGCCGCCTTGGCGGCCGGCGCCACGCCGGTCATCGCGCCGGAGACGGACCTCACCAGCGATGTCGACGCGCTGCTCGCCGCGGTGACGGACAGGACCCGTGTCGTCTTCCTCGCCAACCCCAACAACCCGACCGGCACCTACCTGCCCTTCGACGAGATCAAGCGCCTGCAGAAGGGCCTGCCGCCGCATGTGCTGCTGGCGCTCGACGCGGCCTATGCCGAATATGTCCGGCGCAACGACTATGAGGCCGGCATCGAGCTGGTCGCGACCTCGCCGAATGTGGTGATGCTGCGCACCTTCTCGAAGATCCACGGCCTCGCGGCGCTGCGCGTCGGCTGGATGTACGGCCCGGCCGAGGTGATCGACGCCATCAACCGCATCCGCGGCGCCTTCAACGTCTCCGCCCCCGGCATCGCCGCGGCGGTGGCGGCGATCGAGGACACCGCCCATGTCGAGCGCGCCGTGGCGCATAATGAGGAATGGCTGCCGCGCCTGACCGAACAGCTCACCGCCCTCGGCCTCGCCGTGACGCCGAGCGTGACCAATTTCCTGCTGGTGCATTTCCCGCAGACGCCCGGCAAGACCGCGAAGGACGCCGACGCCTTCCTGATGGAGCGCGGGCTGATCCTGCGCCGCGTGGATTCCTACGGCCTGCCGGGCGCGCTGCGCCTCACCATCGGCACGCGGGAGGCGAACGAGCTTCTGGTCGCCGCGCTGGCCGAATTCATGGGCGCGGACACAGCGGGGGCCACCGGCCATGGTGCTTGACCCGCCGCTGCCGCGCCCGCTGGTCGGCCGGCTCAGCGTCATCGGCCTCGGGCTGATCGGCTCCTCCATTCTGCGCGCGGTGGATGTGCGCCAGCTCGCCGAGGAGAGCGTCGCCTATGACGCGGCGCCCGAAGTGCGCGCCCGCGTCGCCGAGCTCGGCATCGCCGACACGGTCGCCGCTTCCCCGGCCGAGGCGGTGAAGGACGCCGACCTGGTCATCCTCTGCGTGCCGGTCGGCGCCATGGGCGCGGTGGCTGAGGCCATCGCCCCGCACCTGAAGCCGGGCGCCATCGTTTCCGATGTCGGCTCGGTCAAGGGATCGGTGCTCACGGCGCTGCGCGCGCATATCGGCGATGGGGTGCATGTCATCCCCGGCCATCCGGTGGCCGGCACGGAATATTCCGGCCCCGATGCCGGCTTTGCCACGCTGTTCAAGAACCGCTGGTCGATCCTCACCCCGCCCGAGGGGGCTGATGAGGACGCGGTGGCGCGGCTCACCGCGTTCTGGGCGGCGATGGGCGCCAATGTCGAGGTGATGAGCGCCGAGCACCATGACCTCGTGCTCGCCATCACCTCGCATGTGCCGCATCTCATCGCCTACAACATCGTCGGCACGGCGGCGGATCTGGAAAACATCACCCAGTCCGAGGTCATCAAGTTCTCGGCCGGCGGCTTCCGCGACTTCACCCGCATCGCCGCCTCCGACCCGACCATGTGGCGCGACGTGTTCCTCAACAACCGCGAGGCGGTGATCGAGGTGCTCGGCCGCTTCACCGAGGATCTGATCGCCCTGCAGCGGGCGATCAGGTGGGAGCAGGGCGAGACGCTGTTCAACCTGTTCACTCGCACCCGCGCCATCCGCCGCTCGATCATCGAGATCGGCCAGGAGACGGCGGCCCCGAACTTCGGCCGCGAACCGGAGTGAGGGGGAACGCTCCCCGACAGGCACAGGTGGAGAACGCGTCTGCGTGCTTCGAGGCCGGCCCTTGGCCGGCACCTCAGCATGACGGCGCGCGCGCGGATAGCGAGCCATCGAGCGCCGTCATCCTGTGGTGCGCGCAGCGCGCCTCGAAGGATGGGTGTGGGAGTTGCTGGCGGCACCGCATTGGCGCGCGCGTTCCCGAAAGAACACCGTCATGGCCGGGACGGCTCACTAAAAGATCGTCATCCCGGCCGGAGCGAAGCGAAGAGCCGGGATCGGCTGTGGCGGGGCGCGCCCTGGCGGCGCTGAAAAGCGGCACGCGATCCCGGATCGGCCTGCGGCCGTCCGGGATGACGCTGTCGGGTGAGAGCGGCAGACTCCCTCTCCCCGGTGGGAGAGGTGTAGGGCGCCGGCGGGCCGATTGACGCGCGCGTTCCCGAAAGAGCACCGTCATGGCCGGGCTTGGCCCGGCCATCCACGACGTATCCCCGCGTCGGCCTTTGGCCGGCCGGGATCGCACTTGTCAGCAGGCCGCCCCGGCACCGCGACACTCGATCCATGACCACCATCACGTCATCCCGGCCGCAGCGAGGCGGAGAGCCGGAGACGGGCGCGGCCCGCGATCCCGGATCGGCCTTTGGCCGTCCGGGATGACACTTGTAAGCAG
>JAEZMI010000407.1 GCA_023414975.1 Pseudomonadota bacterium
TCGCCATGGAGAGCGCCGCCGCCCCTCGGGCCCGCGACATCACTGCCTTTGGCGGCTGGCGTGCCTTCCTGGCGGATGAGGCCTCCCGACGCGCGACGCTGGCGCCGGCGGGCTGACAAAGCGCATCAGCAATCGCCGATAAGTCATTGAATTCAAACGGTCTGGGCGTATTGCTCGTAAGCATCGTGGACGATGGTGATGTGCGCGCGCATCGCGTTGGCCGCCGTCTCGCGGTCCCCGCGTAGAACGGCGGTAACGACGCCATCATGTTCGCGATGTGAGAGCGCCAGTCGTCCCAGCGCGAGAAACTGGGCGCGGCGGAAGGGCGAGAGCCGTCGCCGCGTGCCGATGGTGATCTCCACCAGATAGTCGTTGTGACTGCCGGCATAGAGCGCGGCATGGAACTGCTCGTTCGCCTCGCGATAGGCCGCGAAATCGCCGGCCCGCATCATCTCCCCCATCTCCTGATGGAGCTGATCGAGCTGCCGGCGTTCCGGCGGCGTCATGGCGAGGGCGGCGAGTCCGGCGCACAGCGCCTCAAGTTCCGCCATGACGTCGAACATGTCCTGCAGCCGCTCCAGGCTCGGCCGCGCGACCACCGAGCCGCGATGGGGGCGGGTATCGACGAGGCCCGACGCGGCAAGCTCCCGCAGCGCCTCGCGTACCGGGGTGCGCGACACGCCGAAACGGGCCGCGAGCGCCGTCTCATCCAGCGCGGTGCCGGGCGGCAGGCGGCCCCGGATGATCTCGTCGGCCAGCTGGAGCCGCAATTCCTCAGCGCGGGTCACGCGCTTGCGAACCTCGGTTCGAGGGCCGGCGGGCGGGATGACGGCAAGGCTCATCGTGCTCCAGTACCAGAAGGACGCGGACGCGGCCGTCGCGCGGGCTTATCGCGACGACTTTGGCAACGCTAGTCGCGACGACATGGCAACGCTAGCATGATGTCGACGGCCCGTCCCGCCATGAGGCTATCGATCATTCGTCGGGATCGGCAATGACGCTCACATGGGCGGCAACGACTTTCCAACCGTCCGCCGTGCGCATCCAGGTCTGCATCTGCCGGCCGACCCGGCCGGGCATGGTCGGGCGATGGAACAGAGTCGACGCCACCGCCATGTCGCGGCCGAAAGTGGTGATGACCGTCTTTTCGAGTGTCCGTTCCAGCCCGCGCGGCGACCGCGCCTTGCGGAAGGCGCGGATGGCGTCGATCCCATAGAGGTTCTCGCCATGGCCGTAGCGTATGGTCGAGGGATCCGCCCAGAACAGCGCGTCCAGCTCCGCGACATCGTTGTTCACCAGCGCGTTCTCGTAGCGCGCAAAGGCGGCCTCCATTTCGGCTTTCACGTCAGGAAGATTGATGTCCATCACGAGCCCCCAGCCTGATGCCCAGAACACAGGGTGCGGCCGGCGCGGTCAATCCTCGAGCGGCAGAATCTCGCACGGCTCGCCCGCCTTTGCCGCCGGGGCATGGGGCTGACGCACAAGCAGCACATCGGCCCGTGCGAGATTGGCGAGCATGGAGCTGTCCTGCACGGGGAGCGGGCGCACGAGCGGCACGCCGTCCGTCTCGCCGACGATCTGCGCCCGCAGGAAATCCATGCGCGCCTCATTCGCCTTGAGATCGGCGGCGAGGCGGGCCGGCTTGAGTGGCACGCGGGGCGGCACGTCGAGCCCCTGCAAAGCTCTGAGCAGCGGCACGAGATAGAGCATCGCGCAGACATGGGCGGAGACGGGATTGCCGGGAAGGCCCAGAACATGGGTTCCGCCGGCGCCATGGGCATAGGTGCCGAACATCAGCGGCTTGCCCGGCCGCAGCGCCACCTTGTGGACCGCGAGCGCGACGCCTTGCGCGGTCAACGCCGGGGCGACGAGGTCATGATCGCCCACGGAGGCCCCGCCGGTGGTTACGAGCACATCGAATCCCGCGGCCAGCGCCGAGCTCACGCCCGCCTGCGTCGCCGCCATGTCGTCGGGCAGAATGCCGAAATCGGTCACCTCGGCCCCGGCGCCGCGGGCAAGCGCGCCGACCGAATAGATGTTGGAGAGGATCACCTGATGCGACGCGGCGCCCGCGCCGGGGCGGACGAGTTCGTCTCCGGTGGACAGCAGCCCGACCCGCGGGCGGCGATAGACGGTGAGTTCCGCGACATCGGCGGAAGCGGCCAGCGCCAGATCACGGGCGCGCAGCCGATGCCCGGCCGGCAGCAGCGCGTCGCCGCTGGCGAAGTCGCCACCCGCCCGGCGTATATGACGGCCGGGAACTGCCGGCTCGCTGATGGCGATGAGATCGCCCTCACGCAGCGTGTCCTCCTGGATCACCACCGCATCGGCGCCGGCGGGGATCACCGCGCCGGTGAAGACGCGCACCGCCGTGCCGGGTAGCACTTCATCTTCGAAGGGGCGACCGGCAGCCGACTCGCCGATAAGCGTCAGCGTGGCCGGCAGCGTCGCGGCATCCTGTGCCCTCCCCGCATAGCCGTCCATGGCCGAGACATCGGCGCCTGGCGTGGTGCGGCGGGCGACCAGCGGTTCGGCCAGCACCCGGCCGGCGGCCTCGGTCAGCGCGACGGCTTCAACGGGGAGCGGCCTGGCGGAGGCCAAAAGCCGGGCCAGCGCCTCTTCAACCGGCATCAGCGCCATGGCGTGTCCTTTGTTCAGTCGGCCTGCCAGTGGCCGGAGCGGCCGCCGGATTTCTCCAGAAGCCGCACCCCTTCGATGCGCATGCCGCGATCCGCTGCCTTCGCCATGTCATAGATGGTGAGGCAGGCAACGGAGACGGCGGTGAGGGCCTCCATCTCCACGCCGGTCTGGCCGCTGGTGCGCACGGTGGCCCGCACCCGCAAACCCGGAAGCCCCGCATCGGGTTCGATCTCGACCGCGACTTTCGAGAGCAGCAGCGCATGGCAGAGCGGGATCAGTTCATGGGTGCGCTTGGCCGCCATGATGCCGGCGAGCCGCGCGGTCCCGATCACGTCGCCCTTCTTGGCGTTGCCGGAGAGAATGAGGTCAAGCGTCGCCGCCTGCATCCGCACCTCGCCCTCGGCCACCGCGACCCGGTCGCTGATCGCCTTGTCCGCCACATCGACCATGTTGGCGGCACCGGTGGCGTCGAGATGGGTGAGGG
>JAEZMI010000415.1 GCA_023414975.1 Pseudomonadota bacterium
CAGCGTGTCGGCATAGAGAGCCCACGCCTTGCCGGACGTGCAGACGAAGCCGTCGCCGACACGGCCGGCGAACTTCGCCACCATCGGCCCCGCTCCGGCGACATAGATCGGCACCGGCACTTCGGGCCGGTCGTAGATGGTGGCGCGCTCCGTGCGGTAGAACTCGCCCTCGAACGTGACGCGCTCGCCGCTCCACAACTCCTTGATGAGCCGGACCGCCTCCCGCAGCCGGGCGGAACGCTCCTTCATCTCCGGCCAGGGGGCGCCGGTGGCGGGCACCTCGTTCAGCGATTCACCCGAGCCGACCCCGAGGACGACGCGGCCGGGGAAGAGCTGGCCGAGCGTGCCGAAAGCCTGCGCCACCATGGACGGGTGATGGCGGAAGGTGGGGGTGAGCACGCTCGTGCCCATGATGATGCGGGAGGTGGAGGCCCCCACCGCCCCCATCCACGGGAACGCCGCCGGGGCATGGCCGCCGGTGTGGCGCCAGGGCTGGAAATGGTCGCTGATGAAGACCGAATCGAAGCCGCACGCTTCGGCCTCGACCGCGAAGTTCAGCAATGCGCGTGAGTCGAACTGTTCCGCCGACGCCTTGTAGCCGAGCCTGAGCACCATGCCGCCTCCCTGTGACGGGCGGATGATAGATTGATATGGTGTTGCAGCACAATATCGATGAAAATGTTTCTTTTTCATATGGCTAGACCGAAGCACGCCGCTATCTGCCGCACCACGGCGGCGCGTCGGGTTTGTCAATGGCGTGACCGGGCGTTATCCGGCACAATGGCCGGGGCTGGAGTTGACGAAGCGGCATGGCGGGGCGTGGGCTGAACGTGTTGGTCGGGATCGCCTGCACGATCCTGATCGCGGGGGCGGTGTATCTTGGCGGCGACCTGATCGCCCCGGTGGCCTTTGCGCTGTTCCTGATGGCCTTGGTCTGGCCGCTCCAGGCGGCGCTCCAGCGCCGCCTGCCCCCGTTGCTGGCGCTGTTCCTCACGCTCGGCGTGACGCTTGTCGTGCTGGGCTTCCTGTTCTCGCTCACCCTGTGGGGCTTCGGCCGGGCCGCGCAATGGCTGATCGCCAATGCCGGGCGCTTCCAGACGCTCTATGCCGATGCGGCGGGGTGGCTGGAGGGGCATGGGCTGGTGATCGCCGGCAGCATCGTCGAAACCTTCAATGTCAGCTGGATGATCCGCTTCCTGCAAAGCGTCGCCGCACGGCTGAACGGCATGCTGGGCTTCGCCGTCCTGACCGGCATCTACATGATGCTCGGCCTGCTGGAGGTGGATGTGATCCGCCGCAAGCTGGCGGCGGGCGAGGCCGGCGAGAATGGCCGGCGCGTGCTCGCGGCCTGCGTCGAGACGGGGGCGAAGCTGCGCCGCTACATGGGGGTGCGCACCGTGGTGAGCCTGTGCACGGGCGCCGCGGTCTGGGGGTTCGCGACCCTCGCCGGCCTTGAGCTCGCCGTCGCCTGGGGCGTGATCGCCTTCGTGCTCAACTACATTCCTTTCATCGGCCCGCTGCTGGCAACGCTGATGCCGACGCTGTTCACGATGGTGCAGTTCGAATCCTGGCAGATGGCGCTGGTGGTCTTCGCGGGCATGAACATCATCCAGTTCCTGTCCGGCAGCTATATCGAGCCGCGCATCGCCGGGCGGGCGGTGGCGGTCTCGCCCTTCATCGTGCTGCTCGCCGTGTTCGCCGGCGCCTTCATGTGGGGTCTGGCGGGGGCGTTCATCGGGGTTCCCGTGGTGATCGCCGCCCTGACGCTCTGCGAGCATTATGAGGGCAGCCGCTGGGTGGCGCGCCTGCTGTCGGGCACCCCGCCCGCGGTCACGTGACGGAGAAGCGGCCATGCTGCGCAAGCTGAGACTGATCCTGCGGCTCCTCGTCCTGGCGGTGGTGCTGGTGTTCGTCACCTTCGTGGGCACGCGCATCTATTACGCGCAGAGCGGCGCGCCGCTGGAGCCCTGGCACACCTTCGTGCCGCATGAACTGAGCATCGCCGAGCTCGACGGCGCCGACTGGGCGGCCTATCTCGCTGCCGAGGATCGCGCCTTCGCCGAGGTCGAGCGCGAGGTGGTGCAGAAGCTTCCGGACGACGAGCGCATTCCCTCCAACCGCTACTTCGCCGGCAGCGTGGTGTACCCGCCGCGCCTGCCGCGCGACTGGAACCGCTCCTACACGCTCGACCCCGAGGGCCCGCCCCGCGGCGCCGTCGTTCTGCTGCACGGGCTGACGGATTCGCCCTACAGCCTGCGCCATATCGCGCGGATCTACACCTCCGCCGGCTTCGCCGTGGTGGCCCCACGCCTGCCGGGCCACGGCACGGTGCCGGCGGGGCTGACGACGGTGGAGTGGGAGGACTGGCTCGCCGCCACGCGCCTCGCCGTGCGCGAGGCCCGCCGGCGGGCCGGGGACGGCGGCCAGCTCCACATTGTCGGCTTTTCCAATGGCGGGGCGCTGGCGCTGAAATACGCGCTCGACGCGCTGGACGACCCCCAGCAGCCGCGCGTCGACCGGCTGATCCTGATCTCGCCCATGATCGGCATCACCGCCTTTGCGCGCTTCGCCGGGCTCGCCGGACTGCCGGCGCTGCTGCCCGCCTTCGCCAAGGCGGCGTGGCTGGGGGTGATCCCGGAGTTCAACCCGTTCAAGTACAATTCCTTCCCGGTGAACGGGGCGCGCCAGTCGCACCGCCTCACCTCGGCGCTGCAGGACTCCATCGCCCGGCGCGCGCAGGCAGGCGGGCTCGGCGCCCTGCCGCCGGCGCTGACCTTCCAATCGGTGATGGACTTCACCGTCTCGACGCGCGCCATCGTCAACGCCTTCTACGGCCTGTTGCCGGAGAACGGCAGCGAGCTGGTGCTGTTCGACATCAACCGCGACACCAAGCTGGGCCCGCTGCTGCGCGCGACGACCTATGATGCGCTGACCCGCACCCTGCCGCCGGCGCCGCGTCGCTTCGAGAGCACCATCATCACCAATGTCGCCGGCAATGATGCGGTGGTGGAGCGGACCACTCCCGCCGGCGCGACGCAGGAGAACGAGCGCCCGCTGGGGCTGAGCTACCCGCGCGATGTCTATTCGCTCTCGCACGTCGCCCTGCCCTTCCCGCCGACGGACGGCCTCTACGGCTCGAACCCGGACCCGGCGGACAATCAGGGGCTGGAACTCGGGGCGATGGCGGTGCGCGGGGAGCGCGGGGCGCTGATCGTCAATCTCGACGCGCTGGTGCGCATGTCGTCGAACCCGTTCTACGATTATCTGGCGGCCCGCATCGCCGCGGACATCGACGCGCCGGCGCCGGCACGCGCTACCGCGCCCGCGAGCGCCGGCACGGCCGACCCGGTGCCGGACGAGGTGCCGCCGGTCGAGCCTCCGCCGGCTTCGCCCGCGCCCTGAAGCGGCGGGCCGCGCATGAAAAAGGCCGCGCCCCCAGGTGGGACGCGGCCTTTTCTCTT
>JAEZMI010000424.1 GCA_023414975.1 Pseudomonadota bacterium
AAAGCGTGCCGATGCAGCGCACCACCTCGCCATCGGTGCCCACCACCGGCCGGGCGCGCAGGTTGAACCACATGTAATGGCCGTCCTGCGCCCGCAGACGGAAATCCTGGTCGATGCGGCCGCGACGCTGGTCGAGCAGCCCGTCGAGCGTCGCGCGGAAGCGGTCGCGGTCGGCGGGGTGGATGATGTCGAGCCAGCCCGCCGCCTCGGTTTCCAGCGCGCCGTGCTTGAGGCCCAGCAGGTGCTCGGCCTCCGGGCTGACGTGGATGCGGTCGGTGTCCACATCCCAGTCCCAGACGATATCGCCGGAGCCCGCCACGGCCAGCGCCCGCCGCTCCAGTTCCTGCGCGCTGCCCGCGACCGAGCCGATGCCGGCGAAGGCGTGCTGCATCACGGTGAAGCCGATGAGCATGACGATGAGGACGAGCCCGCCCAGCAGCGCCGGCGCCACGAGATCGTTGCCGATATGGCCGGAAACCGCCATGCCGGCCGTAAGCACCCAGACCACCAACAGGAACAGGGTGGGGATGATGAGCACGGCGCGGTCATAGCGGTGCAGCGCAAGCCACAGCACGACCGAAAAGCCCATCAGCGAGACCACGAGGAGCGAGGGCCGGGCAATGCCGGCGGCGGCGGAGGGGTCGAGCAGCGCCAGGCCGACCAGCGCGGCGAGGAAGACCAGCCAGCCGGCGGTGATGTGCGCATAGCGCACATGCCAGCGGTTGAGGTTGAGATAAGCGAAGAGGAACACCACCAGCGTCGCCGCCAGCATAGCCTCGCCGGCCGCGCGCCAGAATTGCTGCGCCAGAGGCGAGATGCCGAACACCTTCGACCAGAAACCGAAATCAAGGCCGATATAGCCGAGCACCGCCCAGGCGAGCGCTGCGGCGGCCGGGAACATCGCGCTGCCCTTCACCACGAACAGGATGGTCAGGAAGAGCGCCAGCAGGCCGGCGATGCCGATGACGATGCCGTTATAGAGGGTGAAGGAGTTGACCTTGTCCTTATAGGCCTCGGGTTCCCACAGATAGAGCTGCGGCAGGCCGGAATCGGCGAGCTCCGCGACCAGCGTGACCGTTGTGCCGGGGTCGAGGGTGATGAGATAGACATCGGCGTCCGGCGCGCTCTGGCGCTCGGGGCGAAAGCCCTGGCTCGCCGTGATGTTGAGAATGCGGCGATTGCCGAGGTCGGGCCAGAACACGCCGGAACCGACCATGCGGTAATGCGGCGCGACGATCAGCCGGTCCACCTGTTCGTCGGTGTTGTTGGCGAGGGCGAACACCGCCCATTTGCTGCCGTCCGGCCCCGGCACGACGGAGCGTACCTCGATGCGGCGGACGATGCCGTCGGAGCCCGGCACGGTCGAGACCTGGATGCGGTCATTGTCGCTGGTGTGCCGCTCGATAGCGGGGGCGAGATCGACCACCAGCGCGTCGAGACGGATCGCCACCGCCTCCAGCGCCATCGCGCCGGAGGTCGGGAGCGCGCTCGTCAGGACGAGCGCGACAAGGGCGAATGCCAGCGGCCCGAACACCCGCAGCGCGGCGGGGAGGGGCAGCGGGAACCGACGGTGGAAGGCCAAACGGGTACCTCTGATTCTGGCGTCAGCCGTGCCGACGGGCCCGACGACATCCGCATGGAAGTCCGTTCGCCGCCCGCTCCCGCGTGGCGACGCACCACGATGAGTAGCGGCGCCGGGCGGCGGGGGCAAGGCATGCGGGTCGCCGGACCACTGCCAATCGCCGGCGGGCGTGAGCGGGGGTTTCCGTGCGGTGGCGGCGTGGGGCACCATCATCCGCAATCATGAAGCATTTGCGGCGCGTCCGCCCCTTGTACGCCAGGGCTCCGGTTGACGGCGTCACGGCGCGGGTGTCCCAGGCGCGGGTGTCCCGGGGGTGGCCGGTGGGGAGGCGTCGCGGGGCGGGTTGACGCCCGCGAGGGCGGCGGGCTGCGTACCCGTTGCCTGCCACGCCTTCAGCCGCGCATCGACATCCGCCCGTTCCTGCGGCGTCAGGCTGTCCACCAGCTTGTCCAGCATGGGGTCGTCGAGCTTCTGGCCCTTGGCGGTGAGATGCCAGGCCGCGGCGGCGATCTTGTCCTGCGGCACGCCGCGCCCGGCGGAGAGAATGCGCGCGTACCGATTCTGCGCGATCGGGTTGCCGGCCAGCGCAGCCTTGCGGAACAGGGCCGCCGCGCGCTCCTCATTCTTCGGAACGCCCGTTCCGTTAAACAGGAGAATGGCGAGTTCGGTCGTCGCCACCGCATTTCCGAGCTCATCGGCGCGGGCGAGGAGACGGGCGGACTCACGGGGGTCCTTGGGCACGCCATTACCGTCGCGGTAGAGCGTCGCCAGCGCGTAAACCGCGTCGGGCTGGTCAAGATCGGCGGCGCGCCGGAACCATTCGGCAGCCTCGGCGGGCTCGCGCGGCGCGAGCGCGCCCTGCAGATAGATAAGCCCGAGATTGTAGGCGGCGGCGGAGTTGCCCTTGGCAGCAGCCTGGCGGAGCAGGTCGACACCGTCATCCTTCTGGTCGGGCACTCCCGAGATCAGCTTCATAGAGCCGAGCGTGAAGAGCGCGTCAGCGTTCCCCTTGGCGGCGGCGGCCTCGAACCATTTCTGGGCCGCCTCCTTGTCCTGCGGCACGCCATAGCCTTGCGACAGGATTTCGCCGGCCAGCACCATGGCGACGGGGTCGCCCTGCTTGGTGGCCCGCTGCACGGCGAGATCGAGCGCGGTGCGGTAGCGCCCGCGCTGGAACGCGGCATAGGCCGGATCGGGCTTCGCGGCGCTTTTGGCCTGTGTGGACTTGGGCTTGTCCAGCTTCAGGGTCGGCGCCGCCTTGGCGGGAGTGGCGCCCGTGCCCGGCGGTACCACATCGACACCCGGCAGGCCTTGACCGGCTGGCGGGTTGTTGACCGGCAACTGGATCTGTTCCTGCTGGGCCCGTGCCAGAGCGGGCATGCCGGCCGCGAGGGCGACGAGAAGCGTCACAGCGAGCGGGTGGCGGGGCAAGCGGGCCGGCAGATGGCGGATCGAGCGTCGCATCAAAGGGCGGCTCCGGCCAAGGCCTCGGCGAGCGCCGCCTTCTCGCCTAGCAGCGTGTGCTCGATGGCGATGAAGTCGGCATTCGCGGCCACGAGGGCGCGCACCTCCTCAAGCGAACCGGCATAGCCCACGCAGGGCGGCTCGAAGAGCTGGACCCACCAGTCGGTGCGCTCCAGTGTCGTTTCGAAGGAAGGGCGGCGCCCGCCCGCGTCCGGCTCGCCGAACATCACATAATCGGCACCGGCCTCGGCGGCGGTCATTGCGTCGTGCTTGGTGCGCAGCCCGCCCGCGCCGGCGATGCCGTGAGGCCGCAGCGCCGCCAGGGCCCCTTTCAGCGCGACCGGCCCGTCGAGATGCGCGCCATCGGCGCCCAGGGCTGCCGCCAGCGCGGTGTTGCCCTCGATCAGGCAGGCGGCGTCGATGGCATGGGCCGCGCCCACGAGCGGCCGCAGACGGTCCGACGGCTTGTCGCCCGTGCCTGGCTCAGGCCGGAGCAGAACGGCCGCGATGTCGAGGCTCTCGCCGGCGCTGCGCAGGGTCTCGGCCACCCCGGCATCGCCGGGATCGGCAACCAGCACATACAGCCGTGGAAGAAGAGGGGCGGGGTCTTGGGAGGGTCGAGCCATGAGATCAGCCATGTTGCAGGATGGCGGCGAAAGCGCGGCATTCAACGCCTGTCTAAAGCCCTTCGGGACGCAACGGAATCGTCCAGCGCATAAAATCGACGCGGTCCGGCGAAATGGCAGCGATTGCCGGACGGCGTTTAACGCATTCTTCGCTCTAATGGCGGCTCGCGAGGCTGTGCGCGCGGGCCGGCTTCACCGGGAGCCGCGCCTAATGGTACAGCTTTGTGGCGCAGGCCGGCGCACGCGCACAGGTCCGCTCGCTGCCGTGCCAGAAAATCTGAGGGGAAACATGCCCAGTCGCCACGCCTGCATCGCTCTCCTGCTCGCCGCGAGCGCTCTCTCCGCCGTGCCCGCCATGGCCCAGCAGCCGGCCGGGCAGGCGACCGCTCAGCCCGCCGCCCAGAGCTCCGCCGTTCCCGCGAGTTTGGCCTGGCCGCGCAGCTTCGACCTCGGCGACCAGATGATCCAGATCTATCAGCCGCTGGTCGAGCAGTTCGACGGCAACCAGCTCTCCGGCCGGGCCGCCGTGGCCATCGGGCCGAAGACGGGCACGCCGACCTATGGCATCGCTCACTTCTCCGCCCATGTGACCATCGACAAGCCCGCCCGGCTGGCGCAGCTCAGCAACATCGCCATCACCAAGGTCGACGTGCCGACCGATCCGTCGCAGGACGTGACCCTGATGAGCGCGCTGCAGGCTCATCTGCCGACGCAGGGCATGACGGTCGCTCTCGACAATCTGCTCACCAGCTATGCCGCCTCAAAGGAGATCACCAAGGACATGACGCAGCCGGTGGAGAACACGCCGCCGCGTGTCATCTTCGCCGACAAGCCGACCATTCTCGTTCTGGTGGCGGGTGAACCCGTGCTGCGTCCTGTGGACGGGGCGGCCGGGTTTCAGCGGGTGATCAACACCCATCCGCTCATCCTCGTCGACGGCAGCGGGACGTTCCACCTGCAGGCAGCCGGCGCCTGGTACATCGCCAACGGCATCGAAGGGCCGTGGACGCTCGACGCCAAGCCGAATCCGTCCGTGCAGGCCGCGGGAAGCATGGCCAATTATGCCGAGGCGGCGGAAACGCTGTTGCCGGCGAACGGCCAGCCGCCGAAGGTGCCGCCGGCGATCATCGTCTCCACCAAGCCCGCCGAGCTTGTCATCACCGAAGGCGCGCCGCAGATGGTGCCGGTGAGCGGCACGGCGCTGCTGCGCGTGGGCAATGCGGATCATGCCATCATCCTCGACCCGGCCAGCAACCAGTACTACATCCTGATTTCCGGCCGCTGGTTCCGCGCGGCGGGCCTGTCGGGTCCGTGGAGCTTTGTCCCCGGCACCAGCCTTCCGGCGGATTTCAAGAAGATCGCGCCGACCGATCCCGCCGCCAATGCGCTGGTGGCCGTGCCCGGCACGCCGCAGGCCAAGGAGGCGGCAATCGCCGCCACCATTCCGCAGACGGCGACCATTGCGCGAAACACCCAGCTCACCGTCCAGTATGACGGCGGCGCACCGCGCTTCGTGCCGATCAAGGGTACGAGCCTGTCCTACGCGGAGAACACCCGCACGCCCGTCATCATGGTGGATCCGACACGCTATTACGCGCTTTTCAAGGGCGCCTGGTTCGTTGCCGGCGCGCCCGCTGGTCCCTGGTTCGTCACCGCGACCGTACCCGCGGCGATCTACACCATCCCGGCCTCCTCGCCGCTGCATTACGTGACCTATGTGAAGATCTATGCCGCGACGCCCGACGTCGTGACGGTGGGCTATACGCCGGGCTATCTCGGTGTCGTGCTGGCGCCGGATGGCACGGTTGTCTACGGCACGGGCTATGATTGCGTCGGCTATGTCGGCACCTTCTGGTATGGCTGCCCGGCGACCTATGGCTATAACGCCGCCTTCGCCTGGACGAGCGGTTTCGCCTTCGGCTTCGCGGCGGGCTATCCTTGGGGAGCCTGGGGCCCGGCGTGGGGCCCTTATTGGGGGCCCGGCCCGTGGGGCGGACCCTGGGCCGGCGTGAACGTCAACCAGACCAACATCTATGGCCAGTGGGGCAGCAGCGCCACGATCACGCATGCCTATGGGTACAACCCGTGGACCGGTCGCGACTACGCCTATAACGGCATGAGCGGCCTCGGCGCCAACGGCACTGCCTTCCAGGGTCGCTCCGCTGCGGCCTTCAACCCGTGGACCGGCAATTATGCGGCCGGCCGCGAAGGTTCGTTCTTCAACCCGAACACCGGGGAGATGGGCGCAGCGCGCGGCGGCGTGGTCGGCAATGTCGACAGCGGCAATTTCGCCGCCGGCCGGCAGTCCGCCGCCTACAACTCCATGAGCGGCCTCGGCCACGTCTCCGAGAGCGGGGTCGCGGTCAATAACGGGCAGGTCAGCGCCGAGAGCCGCGGCGTCGCCGGCAATACCAAGACCGGCAACGCGGTGGCCTGGAACAACGGCAATATCTACACCGACCATGACGGCAGCATTCACCAGTATGACCCGTCGACCGGCTGGCAGAACCACACCGCCGGCGGTTGGCAGTCGGACATCGACCAGTCGCAGATCGACCGGCTGAACCAGCAGCGCAGCTTCCAGGAGTTCGGCAATGACCGGGTGGACAGCATCGCCCGCGCCGGCGGCTTTGAGGGGGCCGGCGGTGATTTCGGTCGCTATGGCGGCGGTGACCCCGGCGGATTCCGCGGCGGTGGCGGTGACTTCGGAGGGTTCCATGGCGGCGGCGGCGATTTTGGCGGCGGCTTCCGCGGAGGCTTTGGCGGCGGGTTCGGCGGCTTCCGCCGGTAAACCCTCCATCGTCCGGTGAAACAAAAACGCCGCCCCTCGGGGCGGCGTTCTCGTTTGCAGATCGCGGCGAAGCCGGTGGCTCAGGCCGCCTTCTTCTGCTCGATTTCCGGCGTCCACTGACCGAGCGCGGCGAGATAGTTCATCTTCGCCCGGTGGGTGAAGGCGGCCTGGCCGGCGGCGATGTTCTCGGCCTTGCCGGACCACGCCTTCTGCGGCGCGGCCTGCAGGGCGCGGCCATAGGAGAAGGTGAGGTTCCACGGCAGCCCGCCGCCACGGATCATGGCATCGAGATGGGCGGTGGCTTCCTCATCCGACTGCCCGCCCGACAGGAAGGCGATGCTCGGAATCGCGGTCGGCACGCAGTTCTTGAGGCAGCGCACGGTCTTTTCCGCCACTTCCTCGACCGAAGCCTGCTTGGGCGACTTCTTGCCGGCGATGACCATGTTCGGCTTCAGCACGGTGCCTTCGAGCTTCACGCGGCCATAGAAAAGCTGCTGGAACACTTCCTTCAGCACCCACTCCGTGACCTCGTAGCAGCGGTCGATGTCGTGATCGCCGTCCATGAGAACTTCCGGCTCGACGATCGGCACGATGCCGGCCGCCTGCGCGAGCGCCGCGTAGCGGGCGAGCGCCTGGGCGTTGGCGAGGATGGAGGTGTAGCTCGGGATGTGCGGCCCGATATCGATCACCGCGCGCCACTTCGCAAAGCGGGCGCCGAGATCGTAATACTCCTTGAACCGCTCGCCGAGGCCGTCGAGGCCCTCGGTGATGCTCTCACCCGGGCAGCCCGGCTGCGGGCGCGCGCCGGCGTCGACCTTGATGCCGGGGATCGAGCCGGCCTTCTCGATCAGTTCGACCAGCGGGGTGCCATCCGCCGCCTTCTGGCGGATCGTCTCGTCGAACAGGATGACGCCGGAGATGTACTTCGTCATCGCCTCGTCGGACCGGAACAGCATCTCGCGATAGTCGCGACGGTTCTCAAAGGTCGATTCGACCCCGATGGCGTCGAAACGCTTCTTGATGGTGCTCGAGCTCTCGTCGGCCGCAAGGATGCCCTTGCCGCCGGCTGCCAATTTATACGCGACCTCTTCGAGGCTTGCCGTCATCTTTCTCTCCCGCGCGAAATAGATGAACCCGGCCCTCATCGGGAAAATCCGGGTCGATCCCAGTTGTAACACCCGGCCGTCTTCGTCTCGGTGACCCCGAGCTTCTCGACGAACCGGACGTAGTTCAGCGCCGCAGCGCCTCGACACCCGGCAATGCCTTGCCCTCGAGCCATTCGAGGAAGGCGCCGCCGGCGGTGGATACGTAGGTGAAACGCTGCGCCACGCCAGCATGGTTCAGCGCGGCGACCGTGTCGCCTCCGCCTGCCACCGACAGGAGCTTGCCCTCATCGGTCAGATCGGCCGCCGCCTTGGCCACCGCGACGGTTGCGGTGTCGAAGGGGGGGAGCTCGAAAGCGCCGAACGGGCCGTTCCACACGACGGTCTTTGCCGTCTTGAGCTTGGCGACGACATTGTCGATCGATGCCGGGCCGGCATCGAGCATCATTTCGTCCGCCTTGATGTCATCGACCGAGGCGACGCGATGCGCCGCATGCGCCTTGAACTCGGTCGCTGCCAGCGCGTCCACCGGCAGGATCACCTCGCAGCCGGCCGCCTTGGCCTTGCCGAGGATCTCCAGCGCGGTGGCCGCCAGGTCATGTTCGCACAGCGACTTGCCGACATCCTTGCCCTGTGCGGCGAGGAAGGTGTTGGCCATCCCGCCGCCGATGACGAGCATGTCGACCTTGGCGACGAGATTGCCCAGCAGTTCCAGCTTGGACGAGACCTTGGCACCACCGACCACAGCCATGACCGGCCGCTCGGGGGCTTCGAGCGCCCTGGCCAGAGCCTCGATCTCCACCTGCATGCAGCGCCCGGCAAAGGCCGGAAGCTTGTGGGCGAGACCTTCGGTCGAGGCATGGGCGCGGTGCGCCGTGGCGAAGGCGTCATTGACGTAAAGATCGCCCAATTGGGCGAGCGCGGCGACGAACTCCGGGTCGTTCTTCTCTTCCCGCTTGTCGAAACGGGTGTTCTCCAGCAGGAGCACCTCGCCCGGCTGCAGCTTGCCGACCGCCTCTTCCGCGACCGGCCCGATGGTGGCCGGGGCGAAGGCGACGGGCTTGCCGAGCCGGGAGGCGACTTCGCCGGCGATGGGGGCCAGCGTCAGGGCCGGATCGTCGCCCTTGGGGCGGCCGAAATGGGCCAGAAGGATCACCTTGCCGCCCTTGTCCGCGAGTTCGCGGATGGTGGGCAGCACGGCCTGAATGCGGGTATCGTCGGTGACCTTGCCGGCATCGACCGGCACGTTGAGGTCCACGCGCACGAGCACACGCTTGCCGGCGACATCGGCGTCGTCCAGCGTACGGAAGGCGGAAGCCTCACTCATGGGGGTTCTCCCTACGGAATGTCGATCTGGAAACGAAGCGGCCGGGCCTCCTGCGAGGGCCCGGCCGGGATGATCAGATCAGCTTGCCGAGGGCGACCGCGGTGTCGGACATGCGGTTGGAGAAGCCCCACTCATTGTCGTACCAGGACAGAACCCGGACGAAATTGCCTTCCAGGACCTTGGTCTGGTCGAGGTGGAAGATCGAGGAGTGCGGGTCGTGGTTGAAGTCGGAGGAGACGTTCGGCTGGTCGGTGGTGCCGAGAATGCCCTTGAGCGGGCCGGACGCGGCGGCCGCCTTGATCGCCTCGTTGATCTCGTCCTTCGTCACCTTCTTCTTGGCGACGAACTTGAAATCGACGACCGAGACATTCGGGGTCGGCACGCGGATCGAGGTGCCGTCCAGCTTGCCGGCGAGCTCGGGGAGCACGAGGCCGACCGCCTTGGCCGCGCCGGTGGTGGTCGGGATCATCGACAGTGCCGCGGCGCGGGCGCGGTAGAGATCCTTGTGGAAGGTGTCGAGCGTCGGCTGGTCGCCCGTATAGGAGTGGATCGTCGTCATGAAGCCGTGGTCGATGCCCACCGCGTCATTCAGCACCTTGGCCACCGGCGCGAGGCAGTTGGTGGTGCAGGAGGCGTTGGAGATGACCAGGTGATCCTTGGTCAGCTTGTCATGGTTCACGCCGAACACGACGGTGAGGTCCGCGCCGTCGGAGGGGGCGGAGACCACCACGCGCTTGGCGCCAGCCTCGAGATGGGCGGCGGCCTTGTCGCGGGCGGTGAAGATTCCGGTGCATTCCAGCGCGATGTCCACGCCGAGCGCCGTGTGCGGCAGCTCGGCCGGGTTGCGCACCGCCGTGACCTTGATGGGCCCGCGGCCCACATCGATCGTGTCGCCGGCGACGGTGACGGTGCCGGGGAACTTCCCGTGGACGCTGTCGAAGCGGAACAGATGGGCGTTGGTCTCGACCGAGCCGAGATCGTTGATGGCGACGACCTCGATATCGGTGCGGCCCGATTCGATGATGGCGCGAAGGACGTTCCGGCCGATGCGTCCGAAACCGTTGATGGCAACCTTGAGCGTCATGCGTCTATCCCCAGGTGAATTTCTTCATGTCGAACCAACCGCGCGAGAGGGTCTTAGCGCGGTCGCCGTTGCGACACCAGACGCACATTTTGCCGCTGCGACCTTAGCGCGGAGCTGGCGCATTCATCATGCGCCAGCCGCATAGCTTGCCGAGGGTCGGGGATCAGCGCTTCAGCCGGCTCAGTGCCGTGGCGACGACGCCTTCGACGGTGATGCCGAAATGGGCGAAGACCTCCGGCGCCGGGCCCGAGGCGCCGAAGCCATGCATCCCCACAAAGGCCGCATCCGAGCCGACGATGGCGTCCCAGCCCTGCCGGATCGCCGCCTCGATGGCGATCTTGACCGGCGCCTTGCCGATGACTTGGCGGCGGCTCTCCTCCGGCTGGTTCAGGAACAGCTCGAAGGAGGGTACGGACACCACGCGGGTGGGAATGCCCTGGGCTTCCAGCTGCTCGCGCGCGGCAACGGCAAGCGACACTTCCGAGCCGGAGGCGAACAGCGAGACCTTGGCGTCGTCGGAGGCTGAAACGAGCTCATAGGCACCGCGCGCGGTGAGGCAGCGCTCATTGCCAGCGTCGGTGCGCAGCAGCGGCAGGTTCTGGCGGGTCAGCGCCAGCACGCTCGGGCCGGTCTTGTGCTCCAGCGCCAGCTTCCAGGCCTCGGCCGTCTCCACCGTGTCGCAGGGGCGGAAGACGAGCAGGTTGGGGATGGCGCGCAGCGCGGCGATCTGCTCGACCGGCTGGTGGGTCGGGCCGTCCTCGCCCACGCCGATCGAGTCGTGCGTGAAGACATAGACGACGCGCACGCCCATCAGGGCGGCCATGCGGATCGCGGGGCGGCAGTAATCGGAGAACACCAGGAAGGTGCCGCCATAGGGGATGAAACCGCCATGCAGGGCGATGCCGTTCATCGCCGCGGCCATGCCGTGCTCGCGGATGCCCCAGTTCACATAGCGCCCGTCATATTTCGGCGGCTCGACATAGACCGAGGTGGCCTTGGTCTTGGTGTTGTTGGAATGGGTAAGGTCGGCCGAGCCGCCCACCATCTCCGGCAGCGCCGCAGTGATCGCCTCAAGGGTGATCTCGGACGACTTGCGGGTCGCCACCGCCCCGCCATCGGCGCGCGCCTTGGCGATCACGCCGGCCACGGCCTCGCCGAGCTTGGAGGTCAGTTCGCCGCGGATGCGCCGCTCGAACTCGCTGCGCTTGGCGCCTTCGGTGGCGCCAAGCCGCTCGTTCCAGGCCTTGTGCGCCTGGCGCGACCGCAGGCCCGCGAGCCGCCATGCGTCGAGCACGTCGCTGGGGATGACGAAGGGATCGTAGTTCCAGCCGAGCGCCTGCCGGGTGGCGGCGATCTCGGCGGCGCCGAGCGGGGCGCCGTGCACGCCGTTCGTGCCCTGCTTGTTCGGCGCGCCGAAGCCGATCGTCGTACGGCAGGCGATCAGCGAGGGCTTGTCGCTGCCCTTGGCCCGCTCGATGGCGGCCAGGATGGCGTCCGGGTCGTGGCCGTCCACACGCGTCGCCTCCCAGCCCGAGGCCTCGAAGCGGGCGAGCTGGTCGGTGGCAACGGAGAGCGAGGTCGGGCCGTCAATGGTGATGTGGTTGTCGTCCCACAGCACGATCAGCTTGTTCAGCTTCTGGCGGCCGGCGATCTCGATGGCTTCTTCCGAGATGCCTTCCATCAGGCAGCCGTCGCCGGCGATCACATAGGTGTAATGATCGACGAGATCGGAGCCGAACTGCGCCGCCAGCATGCGCTCGGCGAGCGCGAAGCCCACCGAGGTGGCGATGCCCTGGCCCAGCGGGCCGGTCGTGGTCTCGACGCCGACGGTGTGGCCATATTCCGGGTGGCCCGGCGTGCGCGAGCCAAGCTGGCGGAAATTCTTGATGTCGTCGATGGTCATCCCCTCATAGCCGGTGAGATACAGCAGCGAGTAGAGGAGCATCGAGCCGTGACCGGCGGACAGGATGAACCGGTCGCGGTCCGGCCAGTGCGGGTCCGTCGGATCGAACTTCAGGACCTTGCCGAACAGGACGGTGGCGACGTCGGCCATGCCCATCGGCATGCCGGGGTGGCCGGACTTGGCGGCTTCGACGGCATCCATGGACAGGGCCCGGATGGCGTTGGCCATGCGGTCGTGCTTTTCGCGGTTCGACATGAAGGACCTATGTCTCCGAGGGGAACGCTTTGTCTCTTTGGGCGAGGCGCTTCGACCGGCCTCAAGGGGCGGCCACCAGGTTCAGGCGGATCCTGCCGCAATGCGGGATCGGGCGCGCGAGTGATAGCACCCCCCCGTCCCGTGTCAAAGGCCGGCGCCGCCAAAGCGCACGCTCATGCCGGCGCCGCGTGGCGTCGACCGGTTGACGCTTCGATGCCCCGCAGGCTCAATGGTGCCGGAATCACATGCGAATTCGGGCTGAAGCCCTTCGGTTTCACACCCGCGCGGAGCCCCGATGCCGATGAACCCACCCGCCGCCTCCGGCGGCCCGCTTGAGGCCGCCCTGCGCCGCTTCGATGGCGCGGTCGACGCGCTGGAGGCGGCGATCCAGCGCCGTCTGGAGGTGGAGCGGCAGGAGGCGGCGCTCGCCCAGCAGCTGCACATTCTCGGCGCCGACCGCTCCCGCCTTGCCGACGCGCTGGATGGCGCGCAGGCGCGCGCCGAGCGGCTCGAAGGAGCCAATGACGAGGTCGCGCGCCGGCTCGGCAGTGCGATGGAAACGATCCGCGCGGTGCTCGCCGCGCAGCAGCGCTGAAAGGTCCGTCATGGCTCACGTCACCGTCACCATTGGCGGGCGCGCCTACCGCATGGCCTGCGACGACGGGCAAGAAGATCATCTCACGCGCCTCGGCGTGGAGGTGGACCAGCGCATCGACCAGCTGCGCGAGGCCTTTGGCGAGATCGGCGACCAGCGCCTCAGCGTCATGGCGGCGATCACGCTGGCGGACGAACTGAGCGAGGCGCGGCGGCGTCTGCGCGAGCTGGAGCAGGATATGGCGGCCGAGCGCACGGCGCGCGAAGCGGCCTCGCGCCGCCTCGGGGACGCCGAGGCGCAACTGGCCGGCACCATCCTTTCCGCCGCCGAGCGGCTGGAACAGCTCGCCCGTGAACTCGGGCCAAGCCCATCCGGCGGGGTCGGCATGGGCTGAGCGGCGGACGCTCCGCGGCGACCGCCGGTGCCACAGGCCGCCGCGCGCCGGACATGCGGGCCGGCTGCCGCGGCGCTCGACTTGACGTCACGCGCAGGCGCGGGCAGAGGTGCGGGTCCGTCCCGCCTCGACGTCCAGCCCGAAAGAACCCGCCATGATCCGTTCGCCCCTCATGACCGTGATGGTCCAGGCCGTCCGCAAGGCCGGACGTTCGCTCGTGCGTGATTTCGGCGAGGTGGAGAACCTTCAGGTTTCCATGAAGGGACCGGCGGACTTCGTGTCCAACGCCGACCGCAAGGCCGAGCGCATCCTGCAGGAAGAACTCTCGAAGGCCCGGCCGAATTTCGGTTTCATCCTCGAAGAGGGCGGGGACATCGACGGCGCGGATGAGAGCCATCGCTGGATCATCGACCCGCTCGACGGCACCACCAATTTCCTGCACGGCATCCCGCTCTTCGCGATCTCCGTGGGTCTCGCGCGCGATGGCGTGCCGGTGGCCGGTGTCATCTACAATCCCGTCACCGACGAGCTGTTTATCGCCGAAAAGGGCGCCGGCGCCTTTCTGAACGACCGGCGCATCCGTGTCGCCGCCCGGCGCAGCATCTCGGACGCTGTCATCTCCTGCGGCCTCCCGCATATGGGCCGGGGTGATTTCGCCCGCTTCGGGCGTGAATATGCCGCGGTGGCGCCGCGCGTCTCGGGCCTGCGCCGCACCGGCGCGGCCGCCCTCGATCTCGCCTGGGTGGCGGCGGGCCGTTTCGACGGCTTCTGGGAGCGTGGACTGAGCCCCTGGGACATGGCGGCGGGCATCGTCATCGTCCGCGAGGCGGGCGGCTATGTCAGCGATCTCGACGATACCGACAAGATGCTCGCCAAGGGCGACATCATCGTCGGCAACGAGATCATCCGGCGCGACCTGCTGGCGCTGCTGCGCAAGGCCTGAGTCCGCCCCGCAAATCCCCTAACATTGCGGGAAAGCTGCGCATTCCTTTTCCGGCGGTCTGTGGCATAGTCCGGGCCGTCGGGTGGCACGCGGGCGCGCTCCACCTTCAGCAGGAGACGGCCCCGGGCATGGACGCGACGGACCCCTTTAACAAGATCTCTTCGCCCCGCATCTTTCTGGTGCGGATGTTCGTGTTCGTCCTGCTCTGTCTTGCACTCGCCTCCATCCTGCACGAGCAGAT
>JAEZMI010000052.1 GCA_023414975.1 Pseudomonadota bacterium
GTCCTGTTCGTTGATCTCGATGAGGATGCGCAGCACCTGCCGCGCCTCGGGCAGGGCGACGAAACGCTCCGCATCCGCGGCGGACCACAGCCCCGCCTCGACGCCGATGTCGCGCGACAGGCACAGGCGGATCATTTCCGGCGCGTCCGCCTCGATGAGGTTTACCGACACATAGTCCGGCAGCACTTCCCACGCCTTCACGGCTTCCAGCCGCCCGGCACCGCCGGGGGCGATGCCCGCATGGGTGGAGAGGCCGATCGGGGTCTCCGGCAGGCGGGCGCGCACCGCGCGGATGGCGGCGGCGACGGCCGCCGGTTCCAGCGTCTCCGCGCCGTCATCGCCGCGCGGGTGGAAGTGCAGTTCGCTCGCGCCGGCCGCGATGGCCAGCGCCGCGTCCGTGGCGAGTTCGCCCGGCGTCAACGGCGTGAAGGCGTGGAAGTCCTTGGTGCGCGAACCATTGAGGCAGGCCTGCAGCATCGGCGTCTCCGTGGGCCCCGAGGGCGAAACACAACAGCATCGGCCATCAACCCGGAGGATGGCCCTTTCGTTTCAGCCGCATCACCGCGCGTTCCAGCGCCTGCAGGAATTCCGAGCGGTCGCGGGCGGAAAAGGCCCGCGGGCCGCGGGTGATCTCGCCAGCCTCGCGCAGATCGGCCATCAGATTGCGCGTGGCAAGCTGCATGCCAATGCTCGAGGCGGTGAAGGGCTTGCCGTTGGGCGCGATGGCCTCCGCCCCCTTCGCCACGACACGGGCGGCGAGCGGCACATCGGCGGTGATGACGAGGTCGCCTTCCTCGGCCCGCTCGGCGATCCAGTCATCGGCGACATCGGGCCCCGCGGGCACGATGACGCGTTCCACCTCCACATCGCGCGGCGTGGCGATGTAGCTGTTGGAGACCAGGAACACCTTGATGCCATGCCGCGTGGCGACGCGATACGTCTCGTCCTTCACCGGGCAGGCATCGGCGTCGATATAGATGAGGATCGGCTTCAGCAAAGTACTACCGAAATAAAAACTCAACGTCACAAGAAAGAAGGGCTGCCCGCGAGGACAGCCCTTCCCATGTCAGACCGCGGTCCGGCCCGGTAACCGTCACGAAGGCGGTGCATTGTGTCGCATCACGCGGCACGGACCTCGCAAGAGGCAAGCGTCCAGGTCACGGATACCGACGACCGCAGATCAAGACGATCAGACACTGGATCACCTCCTTTCAATTGTTGACGACAGTGGAAGCTTATACCGATTCGCTCATTCGTCATCCCCGTCCTCCTGCGCTACGTTTCACATAGCGTTACGCCGTGTCGGCACGGCGTGAGGCCGGCGCGTGGGGCGGCGGTTGGGAGGCGGGGAGGCGAGGCAAATGGTGGAACGGCGATTTGCGCTCTCGGCGCGCGGCTGGACGCGAGGCGTCGCGGGCATGCTTCTCACGCTGTCGCTGACGGGTTTCACCGCGCAGGCCCAGCAGGCCTCCGATGCGCAGGCGCCCGAGCGTGCCGGCACCGCTCCATTCGGCGCGAGGTTCGCCACCGGCAAGCGCTGGATGGTGACGGCCGCCAACCCCCTTGCCGTCGAAGCGGGGGCGGCGCAGCTGCGCGCGGGCGGCAGCGCCATTGATGCGCTCGTGGCGACGCAACTCGTGCTCGGGCTGGTCGAGCCGCAATCCTCCGGCCTCGGCGGCGGGGCCTTCCTCGTCTATTGGGACGCGGAACGCCGCACGCTCACCACCTTCGACGGCCGCGAAACCGCCCCCCGCGCGGCGACGCCCACGCTGTTTCTGGACGCCGCGGGCGAGCCGCTCCCCTTCATGCAGGCGGTGGTCGGCGGGCGGTCGGTGGGCACGCCCGGCACGCCGCGTCTGCTTGAGACGGTTCACGCCCGCTATGGCAAGCGACCCTGGGCCGAGCTGTTCGCGCCGGCGCGCGCGCTCGCCACGAACGGCTTCATCATCTCGCCGCGTCTGGCGACGCTGATCGCCGGCGACGTCGAGACGCTGAAGCGCGACCCGAACGCGCGTGCCTATTTCCTTGAGAGCGACGATACCCCCCGCAAGCAAGGCGCGCGGCTGCGCAACCCCGCCTATGCGGCGACGCTGGAGGCGCTGGCGAGCGGCGGGGCGGATGCCTTCTATAACGGCGCGCTGGCGGACGACATGGTGCGCGCGGTGCGGGGCGGGGCGAATGCCGGGCTGCTGTCGCGGGAGGATCTGCGCGACTATCAGGTCAAGGAGCGGGCGCCGGTCTGCGCGCCCTATCGCGACTATGAGGTCTGCGGCATGGGCCCGCCGAGTTCGGGCGCGCTCACCCTCGGCCAAATCCTCGGCCTGCTCGCGCCTTTCGATCTCAAGGCGCTCGGACCGGCCTCGCCGGAAGCCTGGCGGCTGATCGCCGATGCCTCCCGCCTCGCCTTCGCCGACCGGGAGCGCTACATGGCCGACAGCGATTTCGTGCCGATGCCCACCGAGGGCCTGCTGGCGGCGGACTATCTCAAGGGGCGGTCGGAACTGCTGAGGGGCGACGACGCGCTGCCCGCCGTCACCGCCGGCGAGCCCACCTGGGACCACGCGAGGGCCGAGCCGCGCGCGGATGGCGCGGCGCCCGAACTGCCCTCGACGACGCAGATCACCATCGTCGACGCCGCCGGCAATGTCGTCTCCATGACCTCGACCATCGAGGCGGGCTTCGGCTCGCGGCTGATGGTGGGCGGCTTCCTGCTCAACAATGAGCTGACCGATTTCTCCTTCCGCTCGCAGAAGAACGGCGTGCCCGTGGCGAACCGTGTGGAGCCGGGCAAGCGCCCGCGCTCCTCGATGGCGCCGACCGTCGTGATGAAGGACGGCGCGCCCGTGCTGGCGCTCGGCTCGCCCGGCGGCAGCCAGATCATCGGCTATGTCGCAAAGACACTGATCGCCCGTCTCGACTGGGGCATGCCGCTCGATCAGGCCATCGCCGCGCCGAACGTGCTGGCGCGCTTCGATGCGGTGGAGATCGAGGCCGGCACGCCGGCGCAGGCGCTGGCGCCGGAACTGAAGGCGCTCGGTTTCGAGGTGAAGACGGCGCCGATGACCTCGGGCGTGCAGGCGGTGGCGATCACACCCGAGGGCCTCGTCGGCGCCGCCGATCCGCGCCGCGAGGGGGTGGCGATCGGCGAATAAGGGGGGCGTGAACGGCCGGCCAAGCCGGCGATCCACTTCACCGTCACCTCAATGGCTGATCATCCAGGGCCGCGCCGCGGGGAAGCTCTTGGCGCCGCTGGCGGCGGTGGCGGTCTTGGACTTTTTCGAGCGGCTTTTCATCCCGCCGGAGCAGCAGGAGCAGCCCGACGGGTGCTTCTTCGCCGCGAACTCGCCGACCGACATCGGGGCGTTGGCCGCGCGCTCATTGGTGGCGTGGGCGATCAGGGTCTCGCGCGGCACGCCGGAAAAATGCGGGGCGGTGAGCAGCACGCGCGGGGCGCTCATCCCGCAATCCGGGCAGGGCTGCGGGTCCTTGTACTCGCTCATCGGCCGGATCGCGGTGAAGTCGCCGCAGCTCTCGCAGAGATATTCATAGACGGGCATGGCCGCTCCCTGGGCGTTTCCTGGAGCATTTTCGAGCGAAGTGGATTCAGCTTCGCGTGAAGAAAATGCGTTCTGACAAGCGACGAGAAGGTGCGGCGGACGGGCTGGGCCGTCCGCTGGAAGGGGAGGGCGGGGCAGCGCAAGACCTGAGGGTCCCGTTTTTCAGCGCCACCCCGCCGTCACCGGACGTCGATGGGGGTCAAAGGTCCGGTGAAAGCGGCATCTGGATCGAACCGTCGATGAACTGGGTCGGTCCCGCGGCGGTCGGGTTGATGTCGAAGTCGAAGATCTCCGTCGGCAGCCAGAGCGTCGCGCAGGCATTGGGAATGTCGACGACGCCGGAGATGTGGCCCTGTACCGGCGCGGTGCCGAGGATCGAATAGGCCTGCGCGCCCGAATAGCCGAACTTCTTCAGGTACTCGATGGCGTTGAGGCAGGCCTGGCGGTAGGCGATGTGCACGTCGAGATAGTGCTGGCCACCTTGCTCATCGACCGAGATGCCCTCGAAGATCAGGTAGTCCTTGTAGTTCGGCGTCACCGGCGAGGGCTTGAAGATCGGATTCTTGATCCCGTACTTGGCCATGCCGCCCTTCAGCACCTCGACCTTGAGATGCACCCAGCCGGCCATTTCGATGGCGCCGCAGAAGGTGATCTCGCCGTCGCCCTGGCTGAAATGCAGGTCGCCCATCGAGAGGCCGCCGCCCTCGACATAGACCGGGAAGTAGATCTTCGAGCCGCGCGACAGATCCTTGATGTCGCAATTGCCGCCATGCTCGCGCGGGGGCACGGTGCGCGCCGCCGTGGCGGCTGCGGCCTTCGCGGCGTCGCCGGTCAGCCGGCCCATATGGGCGGTGGCGGCGAAGGGCGGAGCGGCGAGCGCGGGGACGCGGGTCGGGTTGGTGTCGATCAGCGCCTGCTCACGGGTGTTCCAGGTGTCGAGCAGCTTCGGGTCGGGCAGGCAGCCGATCAGGCCGGGGTGGATCAGCCCGGCGAAGTTCACGCCCGGCACATGGCGCGAGGAGGTGTACATGCCCTTGAAGTCCCAGATCGACTTCTGGGCGAGGGGGAAATGGTCGGTCAGGAAGCCGCCGCCATTCTTCTTCGAGAAGAAGCCGTTGAAGCCCCATTCATTGCCGGGGATGGCGCCGATATCGAGCAGGTCCACCACCAGGAGGTCACCGGGCTCGGCACCCTTCACCCCGATGGGACCGGAGAGGAAGTGGACGATGGTGAGGTCGATGTCGCGGACGTCATCGGCCGAGTTGTTGTTCTTGATGAAGCCGCCGGTCCAGTCATAGGTCTCGACGATGAAGTCGTCGCCCGGCTTCACCCAGGCCACCATCGGGATTTCCGGGTGCCAGCGGTTGTGAACCATGTCGTTGTCATAGGCCGACTGGTTCAGGTCGATCTTGATCAGCGTATCGGGCATGCGTCTCACTCCCCGTGGACAAGCTGGAATTGGCAGGCGGGAACTTGGGGCAGGCGGGAACTTGGGGCAGGCTTGAGGCGGTCCGGCGGGGGCGCGGACCGGCAGAAAGTCAGTCTGAGGCAGCCTCAGACCGACAGGAACTTGGCGACCTTCGCCTCGTCCACATCGGCGCGTTTGTCCTCGTGGACAATCTCGCCGTTCTCGATCACCAGTACGCGGTCGGCGATGTCGAGGGCGAAGGAGAGGACCTGTTCGGACACGACGATGGAGAGGCCGCGCTCGTCGCGGATGCGCTTCAGCGTGCGCGCCATCTCGCGGATGATGGAGGGCTGGATGCCCTCGGTCGGCTCGTCGAGCAGCAGCACCTTGGGCGCGGTGGCGAGCGCGCGGGCGATGGCGAGCTGCTGCTGCTGGCCGCCGGAGAGATTGCCGCCGCGCCGGCCCTTCATTTCCAGCAGCACGGGAAACAGTTCGTAGATGTCCGGCGGCACCTTGCTTTCGCCGCGCGGAATGAGGCCGGTCTCGATGTTCTCCTGCACCGTCATGGTGGAAAAGATCATGCGGCCCTGCGGCACATAGGCGACGCCGTTCGCCACCCGCTCATAGCTTTTCAGCTTCGTCACGTCGGTGGAGCCGACGCTGACCGTGCCGCTCTTGGTCGGCACGATGCCCATGAGCGACTTCATGAGCGTGGTCTTGCCCATGCCGTTGCGGCCCATGATGGCGATGATCTCGTTCGGCGCGACGGTGAAGTTCAGCCCGTGCAGGACTTCGCTCTCGCCATAGGAGACATGGAGGTTGGAGACGTTCAGCATGGGGCGTCCCTCAATGGCCGAGATACACTTCGACGACCTTCGGATCCGCCTGGACCTTGGCCATCGAGCCTTCCGAGAGGATCTTGCCCTGGTGCAGCACCGTCACCTTGTGGGCGATGTCCTCGACGAACTTCATGTCGTGCTCGATCACGATCACCGAGCGGTTCTTGATGATGGTGTTGAGCAGTTCCGCCGTCTTCTTTCGCTCGGAGACGCTCATGCCCGCGACCGGTTCGTCGAGCATCAGGAGCTCCGGGTCCTGGATCAGCAGCATGCCGATCTCCAGCCACTGCTTCTGGCCGTGGGAGAGATACTCGGCGCGCTGGTCGAGCTGGTCGGCGAGGAAGATCGTCTCGGCGATTTCCTGCACCCGTTCCTTCACCGCGGCATCGCGCCGGAAGGTCAGCGCGCCCAGCACCGAGCGCCCCTTGGGGTAGGAGATTTCGAGGTTCTCGAAGACCGTGAGGTCTTCATAGATGGACGGGTTCTGGAACTTGCGGCCGACCCCGGCGCGGACGATCTCGTGTTCCTTCATCTTGGTCAGCTCGCGGTCCTTGAAGCGGATCGAGCCGGTGGTGGCCTTGGTGCGGCCGCAGATGAGGTCGAGCACGGTCGTCTTGCCGGCGCCGTTCGGGCCGATGATCACGCGGATCTCGTTCTCGTCGACATAGAAGGACAGGTCGTTGACCGCCTTGAAGCCGTCGAAGGAGACGGTGAGCCCTTCCACCGCCAGGACGAAGTCCTTGTTCATGCTGTCGGTGATGACACTGGTGTTCATGGCCTGACCCTCACTCGGCGGCGGCGGGGGCCACCGGCCCGGAGGCCGGCGGGGCGGGAGGCGTGGAAGCCGGCGGGTTCGCCTTGCGCTTGGCCCCGCCGAAGAGCGGGCCGAGATGGGGCGCGACATAGCTCTGCCAGAGGCCGGCGATGCCATTGGGGAAGGCGAGCACCACGGCGATGAACAGGCCGCCGAGGCCCAGCAGCCAGAGTTCCGGGAAGCTCTCGGAGAAGGACGTCTTGGCCCAGTTCACCAGCAGCGTGCCATAGACCGCGCCGAGGATGGACAGCCGCCCGCCGACCGCCGTGTAGATCACCATCTCGATCGACGGCACGATGCCGACGAAGGAGGGGGACATGAACCCGACCTGCAACGTGAACATCGCCCCACCGATGGCGGAGAGCGAGGCCGCGAGGCAGAAGACGAAGATCTTGAAGCTCGAGACGTCATAGCCGGAGAAGCGCACGCGGTCCTCCTTGTCGCGCATGGCGACGAGGATGCGGCCGAGCTTGGACGACTTCACGTAGAAGGCGAGCAGGATGCAGGCGATGAGCAGTCCCACGCAGACGAAATAGAGCACGGTCTTGGCGCTGTCGGTGCGGATGTCCCAGCCATGGAGCGTGCGCAGGTCGGTGATGCCGTTGATGCCGCCCGTATAGCCCTGCTGGCCGATGATCAGGATGGTCATGATCGCGGCGAGCGCCTGGGTGATGATGGCGAAGTACACGCCGCCGACGCGCCGCTTGAACAGGGCGTAGCCCAGCACGAGCGCGAAGAAGGCCGGGACCAGCACCACGGCGATGGTGGTGAAGCCGAAGCTCTTGAACGGCTCCCAGAACCAGGGCAGCGAGGTGATCTGGTTCCAGTCCATGAAGTCGGGGATGCCCGGCGTGGTCTGGATCTTGGTGTTCTCGGGGCTGGAGGCTTCCAGCTTGAGGAACATCGCCATGCAGTAGCCGCCGAGGCCGAAGAACACGCCCTGGCCGAGCGAGAGAATGCCGGCATAGCCCCAGCACAGGACGAGGCCGAGCGCGACGAAGGCGTAGGTCAGGTACTTGCCGACGAACTGCAGGCGGAAATTGTCCAGCACGAGCGGCAGCACCACGACGAGGATGACCGCGAGGATGGCGATGCCGATCATGTCCTGCGGGCGCAGGAAGAAGGTGCGGCGGGACGAAGTGGTCATGTGCGCCTCCTCAACGACGGACCTTGATGACGAACAGACCCTGCGGCCGCAGCATCAGGATGATCACCACGCCGAGCAGGGTGAGCACCTTGGCCATGGAGCCGGAGAGGAAGAATTCGAGCGTCGACTGCGCCTGCGAGATGGTGAAGGCGGAGGCGATGGTGCCGAGCAGGCTCTGCGCGCCGCCGAACACGACGACGAGGAAGGTGTCGACGATGTAGAGCTGGCCGGAAGTCGGGCCGGTGGAGCCGATCATGGTGAAGGCCGAACCGGCGATCCCGGCGATGCCGCAGCCGAGGCCGAAGGTGTAGCGGTCGACCTTCTCGGTGTTAATGCCGACGGCGCCCGCCATCACGCGGTTCTGCACGACGGCGCGCACCTGCTTGCCCCAGCTCGACTTGTACATGAGCACGGCGACGACCAGCGTGATGGCGATGGTCAGGCCCATGACGAACAGGCCGTTGATCTGCACCTCGATCGTGTCGGTGACGGCGACCGAGCCCATCATCCAGCTCGGCAGTTCCACGCCCACCTCGCGCGGGCCGAAGACCGAGCGGTAGATCTGCTGGAGGATGAGGCTGAGGCCCCAGGTGGCGAGAAGCGTGTCGAGCGGGCGCTTGTAGAGCCGCTTTATCATCAGCCATTCCACCACCATGCCGAGCGCGCCGGCGGCGAGGAAGGCGAGTATCATCGCAATGAAGAAGTAGATGCCGAACAGGCCGGGAAGGTAATTGAGAAAAAACTGCGAGGTGAAATAGGTGACATAGGCGCCGAGGATCATGAACTCGCCATGCGCCATGTTGATGACGCCCATCTGGCCGAAGATGATGGCGAGGCCCAGCGCCATGAGCACGAAGACCGAGAACAGGATGAGGCCGGCGAAGCCCTGCATCACAAAGATCGAGCCGAGTTCGGCCAGCGAATAGTCAGAGAACATCACGTAACCCCCGGCGTGCGCGCAGAACGCGCGGTTCCCGTTCCGAAACGAAAGCGCCGGAGAGGGCGGCGTCGCCCTCTCCGGTCGGGAGGCTCAGCCGATCACTGATAGCCCTTGGGGAAGGGATCCGGCTCGATGAGGTCGGGCGTCTCGAACACCACCTTGAACTGACCGTCGAGCTGCGCCTGGCCGACGCGGGTCTTGGACCAGAGGTGATGGTTCGGGTGGATCTTCACATAGCCTTCCGGCGCCTTGGTGAACTCGATGCCGGCCGAGGCCTCGGCGATCTTGTCGACGTCGAAGGAGCCGGCCTTCTCGACGGTCATCTTCCACAGCCAGGGGCCGAGATAGGCCGCTTGGGTGACGTCGCCGATCACGGTCTTCTCGCCCCACATCTTCTTGAAGGCGGCGACGAAGTCCTTGTTGTTCGGGTTGTCGAGCGACTGGAAGTACTTCATGCAGCTATAGGCGCCGGCGATGTTCTCGCCGCCGATGCCGTCGATCTCGTCTTCCGTCACCGAGATGGTGAGCAGCGTCTGCTTGGAAAGGTCGATGCCGGCGGCCTTGAGCTGCTTGTAGAAGGCGACGTTCGAGCCGCCCACCACGGCGGCGTAGATCACGTCCGGCTTCTTCAGCTTGATCTTGTTGATCACCGAGTTGAACTGGGTGTGGCCGAGCGGGAAATATTCCTCGCCGACGACCGAGGAGTCCTTCAGGTGCCCCTCAATGTGCTTGCGGGCGATCTTCATCGAGGTGCGCGGCCAGATATAGTCCGAGCCGATGAGATAGAAGGTCTTGCTGCCCTTGGTGTTCTGCACCCAGTCGAGGCCGGCGAGGATCTGCTGCGTGGCTTCCTGGCCGGTGTAGATGACGTTCTTCGACTGCTCCAGTCCTTCATAGAAGGTCGGGTAGTAGAGCATGCCGTTATACTGCTCGAACACCGGCAGCACCGCCTTGCGCGAGGCCGAGGTCCAGCAGCCCATGACGGCCGCGACCTTGTCGTTGACCAGCAGCTTCTTGGCCTTCTCGGCGAAGGTCGGCCAATCGGAGGCGCCGTCCTCCTGAATGTACTTGATCTTCCGGCCGAGCACGCCGCCCATGGCGTTGATCTGCTCGATGGCCAGTTTCTCGGCCTGCACGGAGCCGGTTTCCGAGATCGCCATCGTGCCGGTGACGGAGTGCAGGATGCCGACGGTCACTTCGGAGTCGGTCACGGCAAGTCCGGTCGTGTTGACCGCAGATGTCGCGGGCGCCTGGGCCATGGCCGGCGTCGAAAAAAGCCCGCTCTGAGCAAGCATCGGGGCGGCCGGAAGCGCGGCCATGCCCATCAGAAGCTTGCGGCGCATACTGGAAAACTTTGATGTATTATCGTTCTTTGAAGACATACGATCCCCTCCACGGGTTAGACGTGGCTCAACAAGCTTGGCGATGTGCTTGCATTGTGGGGATCGTGACGGTCGATGCCGCGCCGCAGCAATACGTCGATTGACGTATAGGTGATTTCCTTCGGTGCCGGCACAGTCGGTGCCACGCTGGGGAGGCGGCTGTCTCCGCAGTGCATAGTCTTTTTCGCGCGCGCGCGTAGTAATACGCTCGATTTTTGCGCGATCCGACGGCATTTCTGCGCTTGTTTGCATCATGTGAGGCGAGAATTATTCACACTATCCAGTCTCAACGATGCATTCGATGCTCCAATGCGAGGAATTTCGTGGCCTGGGCACGAACTGGAACGGATTGTGCTTGGGCTGGTTCTGTGGGCTGAAACACCGGCCCACTGGTGTGCAACAAGAAAAGTCAGTGCCGGGAGGTTCATCGCGCGGGCATGTCAGGCGTCGGTACGGCGAGGCAAACCTCCATGGCGGCAGAACAGAAGATCGTTCGCGTTCGGCGCCGCTACAACCAATGGGTCGTGAACGAGACGCTGGAGGATTACGCGCTTCGCTTCACCGCGAAGAGCGCGCGGCGCTGGTCGGCGCTGCGCGTTGCGAACACCGCGCTCGGGGCGGTGTCGTTCCTCGCGCTGGAGGCGATCGGCGGGGCCATCACCCTGACTTATGGCTTCTCCAACGCGGTGGCGGCGATTCTCGTGGTGAGCCTCGTCATCTTCGCCGCGGGGCTGCCCATCAGCTATTACGCCGCCAAGTTCGGCGTGGACATCGATCTGCTCACCCGCGGCGCGGGCTTCGGCTATATCGGCTCCACCATCACCTCGCTGATCTACGCCTCCTTCACCTATCTGTTCTTCGCCATCGAGGCGGCGATCATGGCGCTGGCGCTGGAGATGTGCTTCGGCGTGCCGGTGATGGTCGGCTATTTCATCAGCGCGCTGGTGGTCATTCCGCTGGTCACGCACGGCATCACCTTCATCAGCCGCTTCCAGCTCTGGACCCAGCCCTTCTGGCTGCTGCTGAACCTCATCCCCTTCATCTTCATCTTCGCCTATCACGGCGATGCCGTCGCCGACTGGACGACCTATACCGGGCGGCTCGGGGCGGCGGACGGTTCGTTTGACTGGATGCTGTTCGGCTCGGCGACCACCGTGGTCTTCGCGCTGGTGGCGCAGATCGGCGAGCAGGTGGACTATCTGCGCTTCCTGCCGCGCCGCGCGCCCGGCCGCACGGCCGTGGTGCGCAACGGGGTGTGGTGGCTCGCCATGCTCTCGGCCGGGCCGGGCTGGATCGTTCCTGGCGCGCTGAAGATGCTCGCCGGCTCCTTCCTCGCCTATTTCGCGCTCACCCAGGGCGTGCCGCTGCTGCACGCGGCCGAGCCGACGCAGATGTATCTCGTCGCCTTCGAGACGATGGTCTCCCCGCAGTTCGCGCTCGCCTTCACCGGCGTCTTCGTCATCCTCGCCCAGCTCAAGATCAATGTGACGAATTCCTATGCCGGGTCCATCGCCTGGTCGAACTTCTTCTCCCGGCTGACGCACAGCCATCCCGGCCGGGTGGTCTGGCTGGTGTTCAACGTCACCATCGCGCTGATGCTGATGGCGCTCGGCATCTACAAGGTGCTGGAGCAGATCCTCGGCTTGTACGCCATCGTGGCGGTGGCCTGGGTCGCGGCGCTGGTGGCCGATCTCGTCGTCAACAAGCCGATGGGCTGGAGCCCGCCGGGCATCGAGTTCAAGCGGGCGCATCTGTACGACATCAACCCGGTGGGCTTCGGCGCGGTGCTGGCGGGAACGGTGCTGGGGTCGGCGGCCTATTCCGGCCTGTTCGGCGCGGCGGCGCAGGCTTTCGCGCCCTTTCTCGCCCTTCTGGTCTCCTTCGTCACCGCGCCGGCCATCGCCTTCGGCACGCGGGGGCGGTACTACATCGCCCGGCGGACCACGCGGAACTGGCAGAGCCGCACCACGGTGAAGTGCTGCATCTGCGAGCACAAGTTCGAGCCGGAGGACATGGCGCACTGCCCGGTCTATGCCGGGCCGATCTGCTCGCTGTGCTGCTCGCTCGACGCGCGCTGCCACGACCGCTGCAAGGAGGATGCGCGCTTTCCCGACCAGATCCTCGCCGTGCTGCGGGCGACGCTGCCGGGCTGGGCGGTCGCGCGGATCAATTCACGCATCGGCCACTACATCGGCGTTCTGTCGCTGCTCGCCCTGGTCATCGGGGCGATCCTCGGCGTCATCAATTTCCAGGCGAGTTTCGGCCCGCCGCAGGAAAAGGCGGTGGTGGGCAATGTGCTCTTCACCCTCTACTTCATCCTGCTCATCATCGCCGGCGTCGCCGCCTGGCTGTTCGTCCTGGCGCAGGAGAGCCGGCGCGTGGCGCAGGAGGAAAGCCACCGGCAGACCGCGCTGCTCATGCGCGAGATCGAGGCGCACAAGCGCACCGACGCCAAGCTGCAAAAGGCCAAGGAGGTGGCCGAGGCCGCCAACCTGGCGAAAAGCCGCTATGTCGTCGGCATCAGCCACGAACTGCGCACGCCGCTGAACGCCATTCTCGGCTATGCCCAGCTTCTGGAGCGCGACCCGGCCATTCCCTCCCACCGGCGCGACGCGGTGCGGGTGGTGCGCCGCTCGGCCGAGCACCTCTCGGGACTGATCGACGGCCTGCTCGACATCTCCAAGATCGAGGCCGGGCGCCTGCATCTCACCCGCGACGAGGTGCGCATCGGCGAGTTTCTCGACCAGCTGGTCGACATGTTCCGCCTGCAGGCCACCGCCAAGGGCATCGATTTCGTCTATGTCCGCCCCGACCGCCTGCCGCCGGTGGTGTTCACCGATGAGAAGCGCCTGCGGCAGATCCTCATCAACCTCCTGTCCAACGCCATCAAGTTCACGTCCAGCGGGCGCGTGGCGCTGCGCGTCTCCTATCGCAACCAGGTGGCGGAGTTCGAGGTGGAGGACACCGGCATCGGCATTCCCGCCGCCGACCACAAGCGCATCTTCGAGCCGTTCGAGCGGGGCGAGAGGGCCGGCACCTATTCCACCGCCGGCATCGGCCTCGGCCTCACCATCACCAAGCTGCTCACCGAGATCATGGGCGGGGAGATCGGCCTCACCTCGCGGCCGGGGGAGGGGACGACGTTCCGCGTGCGGCTGATGCTGTCGGAGGTCACCAACCCCTCGCGCCTCGGGCCGATCCAGCACCGGCGCATCGTCGGCTATGCCGGGCCGCGCCGCACCATCCTCGTCGCCGATGACGACGCCGCCCATCGCGACCTCATGCACGAGCTGCTGGTGCCGCTCGGCTTCACCGTGCTCTCGGCCGCCGACGGCATCGCCGCGCTGGACATGGTGCGGCAATGGGATCCCGACGTGCTGCTGCTCGACATCTCCATGCCCGGCCTCAACGGGTGGGAGGTAGTGCGCCTCGTGCGCGACGAGGGCTTCGCCCGGCTGAAGATCGTCATGATTTCCGCCAATGCGGGCGAGATCCGCGAAGGCCTGGCGGCGCGTCAGCATGACGATCAGGTCGCCAAGCCCGTGCATCTGCGCGGCCTGCTGGAGAAGCTGGAAAAGCTGCTGGAGCTGCAATGGATCGGCGAGGGCGAGCCGGCGCCGGACGCGGATCCCGCCCGTCCGGCCGCGCCGCTGCGCCCGCCCTCCGCCCGGCATCTCGACGATCTCATGAAGCTCGGCGAGATCGGCTATGTGCGCGGCATCAAGGCCAAACTCACCGAAATCGAGGCCGCCGGGCCCGAGCACGGAGCCTTCGTCGCGCATCTTCGCGACCTCATGGAAACCTTCGACCTCAAGCAATACATGGCCGTTCTGGAGGCGATGCGCAGCAATGATGCATAGCGTGGAGCGTCGCGACATCATTCTCGTGGTGGACGATTCCCCCGAGACGCTGAGCCTGCTCACCGACGCGCTGGAGGCGTCGGGAGCGACCGTGCTGGTCGCGGTGGAGGGCGCCAATGCGCTCGCCCTCGTCGAGCGCATCACGCCGGACGTCATCCTCATGGATGCGGTGATGCCGGGCATGGACGGTTTCGAGACCTGCCGGCGGCTCAAGCGCAACAAGGCCGTGGCGCATGTGCCGGTGATCTTCATGACCGGCCTGTCGGAAACCGAGCAGATCGTGAAGGGGCTGGACGCGGGCGGCGTCGACTATGTCACCAAGCCGATCTCGCCGGACGAGCTGATCGCCCGCATCCGGGTGCATCTGTCGAATGCGCGCCAGACCCACAGCGCCCGCGCGGCGCTCGACGCCTCCGGCCGCTTCCTGCTGTCGGCGACGCGGGCCGGGCGCGTGCTGTGGAGCACCCCGCAGGCGGCGACCTTGCTCGCCGCCGTCACCACCTCGCCGCCGGGCGACACGTTGATGCTGCCCGAGCCGGTGTGCCGCTGGCTCGGCGGCCGGCGGGCGGAGGAGGCGGGGGCGGGGCCGGACGCCATCGAACTGCCGGTCGAAGGAAACCGGCGGTTGCGTGTGTCCTATGTCGGGCAGATCGGCCCCGAAGAGCTGCTGCTGCGCATCGTGGAGGACGAAAGCCGCGCGCCCGAGCAGGTGCTCAAGGCCAAGCTGAACCTCACCCTGCGTGAGGCGGAGGTGCTGGTGTGGCTCGCCCGCGGCAAGGCCAACCGCGATATCGGCGAGATCC
Source organism: Pseudomonadota bacterium (assembly GCA_023414975.1). Taxonomy (GTDB): domain Bacteria; phylum Pseudomonadota; class Alphaproteobacteria; order Rhizobiales; family Xanthobacteraceae; genus Ancylobacter. The sequence goes on from JAEZMI010000052.1 coordinate 14,751, forward strand.
TCGGCCTGTCGCCGCGAACGGTTAACAAGCATCTGGAGCAGATCTACGCCAAGATCGGTGTGGAGAACCGCGCCGCGGCGACGGCGCTGGCGGTTACCGCCCTGACGCCGAAATAAAAGGTATTTCAACAGGTTGAGAGCCTGCCCCGCGTGCCGCAGCGGCGCGCGGGAGGCCAGCGCACGACGTCCCGGCTCGCAAAAATATCACGTATGCGACTAAATCGCGTGATATTAATTTCCAAATTCGGGAAAAATTAATGAGAATTTAGAACTAATTTGTTGATTGATTCCTAACGACGTGTAACCAATGTGGAAACAAAGGTCTAACGCCGGGAGGCAAATGTGATTCAGTCGCCTCGCGCATTCGCCTGCGCGGTGCTTTCCGCCCTGCTGGCCGCCGGCTCCACCGCGGTGGCGCAGCCGCGTCCGCCGGGTCAGGCGTTGCAGAATGCGGTCGACCGCGTTTGCGTTGTCGAGCTTCGCGCCGGCATGAGCGGGGATCGGCTCGAACTGCAGAATATCTGCTTCAACCCGCGCGCCGTCCGCATCGCCTGGGGCGATGGCAGGCTCATGGATTACTGCCTGAACAGCGGCGGCGATGTGCGCTATGTCGTGAAGCTGAGCGACGATTACCGCCTGATGCGCGAGCAGGACATCCTGCTCTGCCAGTGAGGCGTCTCCGGCCGGTCGCGATGATCGCCAACGGGACTTCCAGAATATGAAAAGAGCGCCGTCCGCAGGGA
>JAEZMI010000072.1 GCA_023414975.1 Pseudomonadota bacterium
AATCTGGCCGATCCGGCCGTGCGGCGCACGCCTGTGCGCCCTGCCCGGTTCCGGCCCGCCCGCGCCCTCGCCGGCGCCCTCCCCCGCGCCACCGTCATCGACGTGACATTTTTACAGCCGCCCCGGCGGCCCTCCCGGCTTTGAGCCCGCTCCCCCCTGTGTTAGGAAGCGCCAGAAATCGGCTCGGGCCGCAGCGCGGGCCGGGCCTTGAGTGTCGGCGGCGGGGCGTTCAGCCCGGTCGCTCAACGGTTAGAAGAAACAGTGGGTATGACGGGGACGATGACCGGGCGGCAGACGAGTTTCACTTACGAGGACCTGCTCGCATGCGGGCGCGGCGAGCTTTTCGGGCCGGGCAATGCCCAGCTTCCCGCCCCGCCCATGCTGATGTTCGACCGCATCACCGAGATTTCCGAGGATGGCGGGCCGAACGGCAAGGGCCATGTCCGCGCCGAACTCGACATCAAGCCGGACCTCTGGTTCTTCGGCTGCCACTTCATCGGCGATCCGGTCATGCCGGGCTGCCTCGGCCTGGACGCGCTCTGGCAGCTCGTCGGCTTCCATCTCGGCTGGCTCGGGGCGCCGGGCCGCGGCCGGGCGCTGGGCGCGGGCGAGATCAAGTTCTCCGGCCAGGTTCTGCCCACCGTCAGGAAGGTGGTCTATGGAATCGACTTCAAGCGCGTGATGCGCTCCAAGCTCGTGCTCGGCATCGCCGATGGCTGGCTTGAGGCCGACGGCGAAGTGATCTATCGGGCCGCGGATCTGAAGGTCGGCCTGTTCCAGTCCTGACCTGTGATCCGCCCTCGGTGGCGCGCTCGCGCGGGGCGGTTGCGCCGCGTGCCGGCCGCCGCTCCTCTTGCGCGGCGCCCGGTGGGGCGCCATCTCGCCTGCCGTGGTGCCGCCTCCGGCGCTTCCATGTGCACCGTGCGTTTCCATCGTGCGTCGTCACGTGCCTGTTCTGAAGGAAAGGAAGCCTATGCGCCGCGTCGTCGTCACCGGAATGGGCATCGTCTCGTCGATCGGCAATTCCACGCAGGAAGTGCTGGCCTCGCTGCGCGAGGGCAAGAGCGGCATCAGCCGCAGCGAAAGCTATGCCGAGCTCGGCTTCCGCAGCCAGGTTCACGGCGCCCCGCAGCTTGACGCCAGCGCCATCGTGGACCGGCGCGCCATGCGCTTCCACGGCGGCGGCACCGCCTGGAACCATGTCGCCATGGAACAGGCGATCCGCGACGCGGGCCTGGAAGAGAACGAGATTTCCAACGAGCGCACGGGCCTCGTCATGGGCTCGGGCGGCTCCTCCACCCGCACCATCGTCGAAGCCGCCGACATCACCCGCAAGAATGCGAGCCCCAAGCGCGTCGGCCCCTTCGCGGTACCGAAGGCCATGGGCTCCACCGCCTCGGCGACGCTGTCGACCTGGTTCAAGATCAAGGGCGCGAGCTATTCCATCTCGGCGGCCTGCGCGACCACCAACATCTGCATCGGCAACGCCGCCGAGCAGATCCAGTACGGCAAGCAGGACATCATGTTCGCCGGCGGCTGCGAGGATCTCGACTGGACCCTCTCCTGCCTGTTCGACGCGATGGGCGCGATGTCCTCCGATTACAATGACCGCCCCGCCGTCGCCTCCCGCCCCTATGACAAGAACCGCGACGGCTTCGTCATCTCCGGCGGCGCCGGCGTGCTGGTGCTGGAAGAGCTGGAGCACGCCAAGGCCCGCGGCGCGCGCATCTATGCCGAGATCGCCGGCTACGGCGCCTCCTCGGACGGCGCCGACATGGTCGCCCCCTCCGGCGAGGGCGCGACCCGCGCCATGCGCCTCGCGCTGAAGGACGTGAAGGGCGGGATCGACTACATCAACCCGCACGCCACCTCCACGCCGATCGGCGATCTCAAGGAGATCGAGGCGATCCGCGCGGTGTTCGGCGACGCATGCCCGCCCATCTCCGCCACCAAGTCGCTGACCGGCCATTCCCAGGGCGCGACCGGCGTGCATGAGGCGATCTACTCCATCCTGATGATGCAGAACGGCTTCATCTCCGCGAGCGCCCATATCGACGAGCTCGACCCGGACTTCGCGGACATGCCGATCGTGCGCGAGCGCGTCGACAATGCGCGCCTTGGCCGTGTGCTCTCCAACGGTTTCGGCTTCGGCGGCACCAATGCGGTGCTGGTCCTCCAGCATCCGGATGCGTGACCCGGCCCTCGCGGCGGCTAAAGGAACAACCACAATGAGCCTGATGCAGGGCAAGCGCGGCCTGATCATGGGTGTCGCGAACGACCATTCCATCGCCTGGGGCATCGCTCGTGCGCTGGCCGCGCAGGGGGCGGAGCTCGCCTTCACCTATCAGGGAGAGGCGCTCGGGCGCCGCGTCAAGCCGCTCGCCCAGGGCCTCGGCTCGGAAACGGTGCTGGCCTGCGACGTCGAGGACATCGCCTCGGTCGACGCCACCTTCGCCGCGCTCAAGGAAAAATGGGGCGGCATCGACTTTCTCGTCCACGCCATCGGCTTCTCCGACAAGAACGAGCTGAAGGGCCGCTACGCCGACACGACGCGCGCGAACTTCACCCGCACCATGGTGATTTCCTGCTTCTCCTTCACCGAGCTCGCCAAACGCGCGGCGGCGATCATGCCGAATGGCGGCTCGCTGATCACGCTGACCTATGGCGGCTCGACGCGGGTCATGCCGAACTACAATGTGATGGGCGTCGCCAAGGCCGCGCTGGAAGCGAGCGTGCGCTACCTCGCCGCCGATTACGGCCCGCAGGGCATCCGCGTGAACGCCATCTCCGCCGGCCCGATCCGCACGCTCGCGGGCGCCGGCATCACCGATGCGCGGCTGATGTTCAACTACCAGAAGCGCCACGCCCCGCTGCGCCGCACCGTCACCATCGACGAAGTCGGCGGCGCCGCGCTCTACCTGCTGTCCGACCTGTCGAGCGGCGTCACCGGCGAGATCCACTTCGTCGATTCCGGCTACAACATCATCTCGATGCCGCACCCCGACGCGCTGAAGGTGATCGAAGACGCCGAAACCGCCACCGGCGACGCCGCAGCCGAGTGAACGGCCGCCCGAGCGCCGTGCGGCGGCGCCGTCTCCCCCGCGTCCCGGACGCCTGAAGCGCCCGCGCAAGGCGAGCCGGGACCCGGCGGAAGAGTCTTGGGCCGCGCCCTACTCCGCCGCGCTTAGCGCGATGCGGTAGGGGTGGGCGGGGTAGACGCCGAGGATGCGCAGCTCCCGCGAGAAGAAGGCGAGCTCCTCCAGCGCGAGCTTCAGCGACGGCTCGTCGGGGTGGCCGACGACATCGGCGTAGAACTGCGTGGCGAAGAACTTGCCGTCGAGCTGGTAGGATTCCAGCTTCGTCATGTTCACGCCATTGGTCGCGAAGCCGCCCATCGCCTTGTAGAGCGCGGCCGGCACGTTGCGCACGCGGAACACGAAGGTCGTCACGGTCGGGCCCTCGCCCGCCGGCGCCCATTCGCCTTCCTTGGCGAGGATGATGAAGCGCGTCGTGTTGTGCGCCTCGTCCTCGATATTCTCCGCGAGGATGTCGAGCCCGTAGATCTCCGCCGCGAGGCGCGAGGCGATGGCGGCCTGCGTCGGGTCGCCCGCCTCGGCGACGAGGCGGGCCGCGCCGGCCGTATCCGCGCCGACGATCGCCTTCAGGCCGAGCTTGCGGATGATGTTGCGGCACTGGCCGAGCGCCATCACATGGCTGGTGACGCTGGTGACGGTGGCGAGATTCGCCCCCTTCACCGCCATGAGCTGGTGGGACAGCGGCAGGAAGAACTCGCCGACGATGGTCAGCCCCGAGGTCGGCATGAGGTGGTGGATGTCGGCGACGCGCCCGGCCACCGAATTCTCGATCGGGATCATGCCGAGATCGGCCTCGCCGTTCTGCAGCGCGGCGAAGGCGTCCTCGAAGGTCGCGCAGGGCACCGCCTCATGGTCGGGGAAGACCTCGCGGCACGCGATGTGCGAATTGGCGCCGGGTTCCCCCTGGAACACGACGGTTTGGCGGCGGCTCATGATGCACGTCCCTGATTGGCGTCCTCGCGCGCGAGCATGGCGCGGGCGCGGACGAGATCTTCCGGCGTATCGACGCCGAGCGGCACCGTGTCGACGATGGCGACATCGATCCGCATCCCCGCCTCCAGCGCGCGCAGCTGTTCCAGCTTCTCGCGGCTCTCCAGCGGCGAGGGCGGCAGGGCGACGAAGCGCTCCAGCGCGGCGCGCCGGTAGGCGTAGAGGCCGATATGGTGGAACAGCGGGCCCTCGCCATGCGGGGCGGTGGCGCGGGTGAAATAGAGCGCGCGCAGCCGGTCCGGCGCGATCGCGCTGCCGACCACCTTCACCACATTCGGGTTGGTGCGCTCATGCGGGTCGGTGATCTCGGCGGTGAGCGTGCCGATATCCACGGCCTCGTCGTCGAGCAGGTCCACCGCCGCGCGGATCAGCGCCGGGTCGATGGTCGGCAGGTCGCCCTGCACATTGACGATGCGGCCGACGCGGCCCTCAGGGTCGACGGCACCGAGCGCCTCGAAGATTCGGTCGGAGCCCGAGGCGTGGTCGGCCCGCGTCATCACCACCTCGAATCCGGCCGCCTCGACGGCCGCGAACACCGCCCTGTCGTCGGTCGCGACCACGACGCGGCCGATGGCTGCCGCGGCGGAACGCCGCGCCACCTCGACGATCATCGGCCGCCCGCCGACATCGGCCAGCGGCTTGCCGGGCAGGCGGGTCGAGGCCATGCGGGCTGGAATGAGAATAAGTGCGTCCTTGGCGGACATGGCGGGACCTTCACGCGCGAAACAGGCGGCTCCCGACCCCGCCCCTCGTGGCGAAACGTAGCAACCGCGGCGCGCTTATACGGGTTGCACGCCCACCGTCAAAATGATTAGTTCCGCCGCGGCATTGGCGGCTGTTTCAGACGGCTGCTAAACTGCGCGCGGGGTGTGGCGAACCTTCGGGAAGGTGCCGCGCCGGGTTTAGGGAGCGAATGTTTCAATGGACAGCTTCGAGCTGAACAAAATTGCTGGAGCCGTCCTCGGCGTGCTGACCTTTACGCTGGGGCTGAACGTTTTCTCCGACATCTTGTTCTCCAGCCACGCGCCGGAGAAGCCGGGCTACGAGATCGCTGTCCAGGAAGCCGCGCCGGGCGAGGCCCAGGCGGCGGCGACGCCGTCCGTGCCGCTGCCGGAACTGCTCGCCGCGGCCAATGCCGAGAAGGGCGCCGCCCAGGCCAAGAAGTGCGCCGCCTGCCACAACTTCGTCGAAGGCGCCGGCGCCAAGGTGGGCCCGGACCTCTACGGCATCGTCGGCCGCCCGGTCGCCAGCGCGGAAGGCTTCGCCTATTCCGCCGCCATGAAGGCGCATGGCGGCAACTGGACGTTCGAGGATCTCGACGCCTTCATCAAGAACCCGAAGGGCGACATTCCCGGCACCGCCATGGGCTTCGCCGGCATCGCCAAGGACAGCGACCGCGCCGACCTGCTGGTCTATCTGAACACGCTCTCGCACAGCCCGCAGCCGCTGCCGCAGCCCGGCGCCTCGGCCGAACCCACGCAGACCCAGCCGGCCTCCGGCGAGGCAGGTGGCAATACCCCGCCGCCCGCGGGCTCCGCCGCCCCGGCCGAAGCGCCGGCAGCGCCGACCAATCCCTGATGCCGGGCGGCGGGCGGCACATGCCGCCCATTGCTTCGATTTTTCACGTTTCCGTCAGGCCGGCGGCGCTTCGCGCCCCGGCCTTATTCTTTTCATGCCGTAACGGTCCATAATCCGCGCGAGACGGCGCGACGCGCCGGCTCTGCCCCCGTGCTGCGGCAGATGCCTGCCCGCGCCCCGTGCCTTCAGAAGGATGTGTGCATGACGAGCCGTTCCGCCCGCTCCCCCTCCCCCACCCGGCTAATGGCGACACGCCGGCACGCGCTCGCCGGCCTCTGCGGTGCCGCGCTTCTCGGCTTCGCCCTCGCCGGGCCCGTGCTGGCGCAGGAGACGGCCCCGGCGGGCAGTGCGGCAGCGGGGAATGCGGCGGCGGGCGCGGCGGGGGCCGAAGCGCCGAAGGAATGGCGGCATGGCCTCTCCCTGCTGGGCGAGCCCAAATACAAGCCGGGCTTCGCCCATTTCGACTATGTGAACCCGCAGGCGCCCAAGACCGGCCTGCTGCGCCTCTCGGCCGACGGCACCTTCGATTCGCTGAACGACATCATCCCGCGCGGCACGCCCGCCGACGGCCTCGGGCTCATCTACGACACGCTGATGACCCCGTCCGCCGACGAGGTGGCGACGGAATACGGCCTGCTCGCCGAGGCGGTCAGCTACCCCGCGGACTTCTCCTCCGTCACCTACTGGCTGCGCCCCGAGGCGAAGTGGCATGACGGCCAGCCCGTCACCGCCGAGGATGTCGTCTGGTCCTTCGAGCAGCTGACGAAGAACAACCCGCGCATGGCCTATTACTACAGCCATGTGAAGGGCGCGGCCGTCACCGGCGAGCGGGAGGTCACCTTCACCTTCGATCAGGCCGGCAACCGCGAGCTGCCGCAGATCGTCGGCCAGCTGCGTGTCATGCCCAAGCACTGGTGGACCGCCAACGACGGCGCCGGCAAGCCGCGTGACATCGGCCAGGGCACGCTGGAAGTCCCCCTCGGCTCCGGCCCCTACAAGGTCAAGCAGGTGGCGCCGGGCCGCTCCATCGCCTTCGAGCGCGTGGCGGACTATTGGGGCAAGGACCTGCCGGTGAACATCGGCACCCATAATTTCGCCGAGCAGCGCTACGAGTATTTCCGCGACGGCACGGTGGAGCTGGAGGCCTTCAAGGGCGACCAGTACGATTTTCGCGTCGAGACCTCGGCCAAGGACTGGGCGACAGCCTATAACTTCCCAGCGGTGAAGGACGGGCGCGTGGTGCTGGAGGAATTCCCCAACCGCGCCTCCGGCTCCATGCAGGCCTTCATCCCCAATCTGCGCCGCGACAAGTTCCAGGACCAGCGGGTGCGCCGCGCGCTGAACTACGCGCTCGACTTCGACGGCATGAACCGCACCCTGTTCTTCGGCCAGTACAAGCGCACCGCGTCCTATTTCCAGAACACCGAACTCGCCTCCTCCGGCCTGCCGCAGGGCAAGGAGCTGGAAATTCTGGAGAGCGTGAAGGACAAGGTCCCCGCCAGCGTCTTCACCACGCCCTACACCAACCCGGACAGTTCGAGCGAGGGCCTGCGCCGGAGCAATCTGCGCGAGGCGGCCAAGCTGCTGCGCGAGGCCGGCTATGAGGTGAAGAACGGCAAGCTGGTCAACGCCAGGGGCGAGCCCTTCACGATCGAAATCCTCATCGCCAACTCGGCCTTCGAGCGTGTCGCGCTCTATTACAAGCCGGCGCTGGAGCGGCTCGGCATCACGGTGAATGTCCGCCAGGTGGACACCTCGCAATACATCAATCGCCTGCGCGCCCGCGACTTCGACATGATCATCGCCGGCTGGGGCCAGTCGCTCTCGCCGGGCAATGAGCAGCGCGATTTCTGGGGCTCGGCCGCCGCCGATCAGGAAGGCTCCAGCAACTATGCCGGCATCAAGGACGCGGGCATCGACGCGCTGATCGAGAAGGTGATCTACGCCAGGGACCGCGCGGAACTGGTCGCCGCCACCCACGCGCTCGACCGCGTGCTGCTGGCGCATGATTACGTCGTGCCGAGCTGGAACTACCCGAACATCCGCACCGCCCGCTGGAACCGCTTCAGCCACCCCGCGACGCTGCCGGACTATTCCTTCGCGTTCCCCGACATCTGGTGGTGGGACGCGGAAAAGGCCGCCAAAACGGGAGGCGCCCAGTGAGCGGGCGGGAGATCGAGGTCGCGTCGCCGTCATCCCGGCGCGGCTCCGCCGGACAAGCTGACGCTGCCCCCTCTCCCCGTGGGGGAGAGGGTTGGGG
>JAEZMI010000086.1 GCA_023414975.1 Pseudomonadota bacterium
AGAAGCTCGAAGTTTCGGTCGGCAGCGATCCGAAGCGCCTTGCGACCGTTGTCGCCGAGCCGCTCGAGCGCGGTTTCGGCCTCACGCTCGGCAATGCGCTGCGCCGCATCCTGCTCTCCTCGCTGCAGGGTGCCGCTGTCACCTCCGTGCACATTGATGGCGTTCTCCACGAGTTCTCGTCCATCCCCGGCGTGCGCGAGGACGTGACGGACATCGTGCTGAACATCAAGGACATCGCCATCAAGATGGCCGGCGATGGCCCCAAGCGCATGGTGGTGAAGAAGCAGGGTCCGGGCATTGTCACCGCCGGTGACATCCAGACCGTGGGCGACGTGCAGGTGCTGAACCCCGAGCTGGTTCTGTGCACGCTGGACGACGGCGCCGAGATTCGCATGGAGTTCACGGTCGACACCGGCAAGGGCTACGTGGCCGCCGACCGCAACCGTCCCGAGGACGCGCCGATCGGTCTGATCCCGGTCGACAGCCTGTACTCGCCGGTGAAGAAGGTCTCCTACAAGGTCGAGAACACCCGTGAGGGCCAGATCCTCGACTATGACAAGCTGACCCTGTCGATCGAGACCAACGGCTCGGTCGCTCCCGAGGACGCGCTGGCCTACGCCGCCCGCATCCTGCAGGACCAGCTCGAGATCTTCGTGAACTTCGAGGAGCCCAAGCGCGAGGCCGAGAGCCCCGCGATGCAGGAGCTGCCCTTCAACCCGGCGCTGCTGAAGAAGGTGGACGAGCTCGAACTCTCCGTCCGCTCCGCGAACTGCCTGAAGAACGACAACATCGTCTACATCGGCGACCTGATCCAGAAGACCGAGGCGGAGATGCTCCGTACCCCGAACTTCGGCCGCAAGTCGCTGAACGAGATCAAGGAAGTTCTCGCCAGCATGGGCCTGCACCTTGGCATGGAAGTGCCGGGCTGGCCGCCGGAGAACATCGAGGATCTCGCCAAGCGGTTCGAAGATCACTACTGAGCATTAAGCGCGGCGTTCGAGCCGTCACATTCACCCTTCGGCTCGAAAGCCGCCGTACGACAGGATACTCGCCATGAACCACGGCAAAGCCTATCGCCGGTTCAACCGGACCGCAGAGCACCGCAAGGCCATGTTCGCCAACATGGCCCAGGCGCTCATCACCCATGAGCAGATCGTCACCACCCTGCCGAAGGCGAAGGACCTTCGCCCGGTGGTCGAGAAGCTTATCACCCTCGGCAAGCGCGGCGGCCTGCATGCCCGCCGTCAGGCGATCGCCGAAGTGCGCGACGTCGCCGTCGTGCGCAAGCTCTTCGACGTGATCGGCCCGCGCTACAAGGAGCGCAATGGCGGCTACACCCGCATCATCAAGGCGGGCTTCCGCCATGGTGATTCGGCGGCCGTGGCTGTGATCGAGCTGGTGGATCGCGACGAGAGCGCCAAGGGCGCCGCCGATCTCGCCCGCCACGAGGCGGCGAAGGCGGAAGAGAACGCCGCGGCCTGAGCCGGGTGTTCCTTCGGCATTGAGGATCGGGGCGGCTTCGGCCGCCCTTTTCTTTTGGGCCCGCGGCTTTTGCCGCCGCCGCGCCACGCCGGCACGCTGGCACGTCGGCGCGCCGGCACTTGGGCACGGCCCGTGCGCACCGCCCCTTTTTCCGCCGTGAGCGGAGGTCTATATCTGCGGCCATGATGCGCACCCGCTTTCTTCTTCTCGCCAGTCTCTTCGTGCTGACAGGTCTCGGCCCGGTCGCGGCGCAGCTGTCTCCGGTTCCAGGGGGCGCCGCGCCGTCGGCCGAGGCGCCGCCCATGCCGATGCCGGTCCAGCCGCCCACGCCGCGCGTGCCGGCCTCGCGCGCCGAAATCGGGCTCAGCTTTGCGCCCGTGGTGGCGAAGACCGCGCCGGCCATCGTGAACGTCTATGCCATGCGCGCCGTGCCGGCCCGGCGGGGCGCGTCGCTGCTGGAAGATCCCTTCTTCCGCCGCTTCTTCGGCGCGCCGGACGGGCCGGGTTTCGGGGGCCCGAGCGAGCGCATCCAGCGGGCCCTGGGCTCCGGCGTGATCGTCGACCCCGCGGGCCTCGTCGTCACCAACAACCACGTCATCGAGGGCGCGGACGAGGTGCGGGTGGCGCTGGCCGACAAGCGCGAATTCGACGCCGATATCCTGCTGCGCGACCCGCGCACCGATCTTGCGGTGCTGAAGCTCAGGGGCGGGAAGGGGGCCTTCCCCTCGGTCCAGCTCGGCTCGTCCGATGACCTGCAGGTCGGCGACATCGTGCTCGCCATCGGCAACCCCTTCGGCGTCGGCCAGACCGTGACGCAGGGCATCGTCTCGGCGCTGGCCCGCACGCAGGTGGGCATCACGGATTATCAGTTCTTCATCCAGACCGACGCGGCGATCAATCCCGGCAATTCCGGCGGCGCGCTGGTGGACGGGGCGGGCCGCGTGGTCGGCATCAACACCGCCATCTTCTCGCGCTCCGGTGGTTCGCAGGGCATCGGCTTCGCCATTCCCGCCGATATGGTGCGCGTCGTGCTGCAATCCGCGCTCAGCGGGGGCACGTCGGTGCGCCGCCCCTGGCTCGGCGCGACGCTGCAATCGGTCAATCAGGACATCGCCGACAGTCTCGATCTCGCCCGCCCGGTCGGCGCGCTGGTGCAGACGGTGCGTGCCGGCAGCCCGGCGGAGAAGGGCGGCCTGCGGGTCGGCGATCTCATCACCGGCGTCGCCGGGCAGGAGGTGGATGACCCCGACGCCTTCGGCTACCGCTTCGCCACGCGCCCGCTCGGCGGCAGCGTGGAAGTGTCGGTCATCCGGCAGGGCCGGCCCGTGGCGCTGCGCATTCCGCTCCAGCCGGCACCGGAAAGCACGCCGCGCGAGGAGGTGACGGTCACGAACCGCTCGCCCTTCGGCGGGGCGACGGTCGTGAACCTGTCGCCGGCCGTGGCGGAGGAGCTGCGCACGGTCGAGGCCGAGAGCGGCGTGGTGGTGCTCGCCATCGTCGACGGCTCCCCGGCGGAGATGACCAATCTGCGGGCCGGCGACGTGATACTGGAGGTGAACGGCGTGAAGATAGCCCGCACGGCCGACCTCGTGCGCGTGACGGCGCAGCCCGCGCGCGTGTGGCGCATCACCCTCCAGCGCGGCGGGCGCACGCTCACCGCCATGCTGCCGGGTTGACGGCCTTGAGCGATCTCTTCGGCGCGGGTGGTCTCGACGCTTCGGTGCCGCGCCCCCTCGCGGACCGCCTGCGCCCGCAGAACCTCGCCGAGGTCGTCGGGCAGGAGCATCTGACCGGCCCCGACGGCATCCTCACTCGTCTCACCGGCGGGCGCTCCTTCGGCTCGCTCATCTTCTGGGGTCCGCCCGGCACGGGAAAGACCACGGTCGCCCGGCTCATCGCCCGGCAGACCGATCTGCATTTCGAGCAGATCTCCGCCATCTTCACCGGCGTCGCCGAGCTGAAGAAGGTGTTCGAGGCCGCGCGCGGCCGGCGCGCCGTGGGGCAGGGGACGCTGCTCTTCGTCGACGAGATCCATCGCTTCAACCGCGCCCAGCAGGACAGTTTCCTCCCGGTGATGGAGGACGGCACGATCACGCTGATCGGCGCCACCACCGAGAACCCCTCCTTCGAGCTGAACGCCGCGCTGCTCTCGCGCGCCCGCGTGCTGGTGTTCCGCGCGCTCGACCCGGACGCCATCGAGCGCCTGCTCCAGCGCGCCGAGGCGATCGAGGGCCGGCGCCTGCCGCTCCAGCCGGAGGCGCGCGCGGCGCTCGCCGGCATGGCGGACGGCGACGGGCGCTACCTGCTCGGCCTGGTCGAGGAACTGCTCGGCCTGCCGGAGGGCGAGGATCTCGACGTCGCCGGCCTCGCCGCCGCCGTGCAGAAGCGCGCCCCGATCTACGACAAGGGGCAGGACGAGCATTACAACCTGCTGAGCTGCTTCCATAAGAGCCTGCGCGGCTCGGATGTGAACGCCGCCATGTACTGGGCGGCGCGGATGATCGTCGGCGGCGAGGACCCCGGCACCGTGTTCCGCCGCCTGTGCTGCGCCGCCTCGGAGGATGTCGGCATGGCCGATCCGCAGGCCATGCCGATGGTGGTCGCCGCCTGGACCGCCTTCGACCGCGTCGGCTGGCCCGAGGGGCGGCTTTTCCTCGCCCAGGCCATCGCCTATGTGGCCACCGCGCCGAAATCGAACGCCGCCTATGCCGCCTTCAACGCCGCCATCGCCCTCGCGCAGAAGACGGGATCGCTCGCCCCGCCCAAATCGATCCTCAACGCGCCGACCAAGCTGATGAAGGACCTCGGCTACCACGCCGGCTACCGCTACGATCACGATTACCCGGACGCCTATGCGGGGCAGGAGTTCTTCCCCGAGGAGCTGTCCGGCGAGCGCCGGCCAGAGCTTTACCAGCCGAACGAGCGCGGTTTCGAGCGCGAGGTGAAGAAGCGGCTGGACTATTGGGCGCGGCTGCGCGCCGAGCGCCAGTCCCGTTAGCGGGCGCTCCGATAGGCGCGCGACCATCCGGCCGGTGAACAGCTCTCTCACTCTATGATAGAGACGACGTGATCCGGCCGGCGTGGGTGCCGGCTCCGGGGCGGGCGGATCGGCGCGGCTCGCAAGGCGGCGCGCCGCGGGCAAGGGGGGCGGGCCGGCATGAACACCATGGTGATGATCTTCATCGGGGCGGGGATCGGCGGGGTTCTGCGCAACGCCGTCAACCTGCTCGCCATGCGCCTGTTCGGCCTGCAGTTCCCGGTCGGCACGATGTTCATCAATATCGTGGGGTCGCTGGTCATCGGCCTCGTCGCCGGCTGGCTCGCCTTCCGCGCCGAATGGGCCTGGAGCTATCACACCCGCGCTTTCGTCATCACCGGCATTCTCGGCGGCTTCACCACCTTCTCGTCCTTCTCGCTGGATGCGGCGATGCTGGTGGAGCGGGGCGAGATGGGGCTGGCCGCACTCTATGTCGTCGGTTCGGTCGGCCTCGCCCTCGTCGGCGTGTTCGCCGGGCTCGCCATCATGCGCGCTCTCGCGTGACGGCGCGCCCCGTCTCGGCTATGTGCTGGGGCGAGGAGAATTCCACATGGCCGTAGAAACACGCCTCGTCGACCGCGACGAAGAGGGGATGCGGCTCGACCGCTGGTTCAAGACGCATTTTCCCGATCTGTCGTTCGGGCATCTGCAGAAGCTGCTGCGCAGCGGACAGATTCGCGTCGATGGCGGCCGGGTGAAGACCAATAGCCGCCTCTCGGCCGGCCAGAGCGTGCGCATTCCCCCACTGGAGGAACAGCCCAAGCCCTCCGCCGCCGATTATCTCGACGCGCTGGACGGCAAGGGGCCTGTGCGCGAACGTTCTCCCGGGCCGGTGGGGGGGGGCGAGGCTGCGGGCGCCGTCAAGGGCGCCGCTCCCGCCGCGCCGGCGGTGAAGCGCGCCAGCGCCGACGACAAGGACGCCACCGCGCTGCGGCAGATGACGCTCTATGAGGACCGCGACGTCCTCGTGCTCAACAAGCCCTATGGCCTCGCCGTGCAGGGCGGCTCCGGCACCTATCGCCATGTCGACGGCATGCTGGAGGCGCTGCGCGGGGAGGACGGGCAGAAGCCGCGTCTCGTCCACCGCATCGACAAGGACACGTCCGGCATCCTGCTGGTCGCCAAGTCGCGGATCGCCGCTTCGACGCTGGCCAAGACCTTCCGCTCGCGCTCGGCCCGCAAGGTCTACTGGGCGCTGGTGCCCGGCGTGCCGCGCCCGGCGCAGGGGCGCATCTCGACCTATCTCGCCAAGGATGAGGCGGCCGAGCGCATGCGCGTCGCGCGCCATGGCGACGACGAGGCGAGCCACGCCATTTCCTATTACGCGGTGGTCGATCACGTCGCGCAGAAGATGGCGTGGCTGTCGCTGAAGCCGGTCACGGGCCGCACGCACCAGTTGCGTGCCCACGCTGCCCATATCGGCCACCCGATCGTCGGCGATCCCAAATATTTCGATATCGAGAACTGGCCGCTGCCGGGCGGCCTGCAGAACCGGCTCCACCTTCTGGCGCGCCGTCTGGTGATTCCGCACCCGCGCGCCGACAAGCTGATCGACGTCTCGGCTCCCCTGCCGCCGCATATGCAGCAGAGCTGGAGCGTGCTGGGTTTCGATGCGAGCCAGTACGACCCGATCGTCGAGGCGCCGGAGTCGTAGGCCCAGGTTCATCGCGGGAGTCGTTCGTGCGGCAGGCCTTAGCGCGGGAGTCCTGAGGGCGCGAGTCTTGGGCGCGCGAGTCTTGGGCGCGGGAGGCTTGGGCGCGCCAGTCTCGCGTGCCGGAGGCCCGAGAGCGCGCGCCCCGCGCGCTCAAATCCCTGATGGCCCGACCCTGCCGCGCGGGTCCAGGAGGCCTGATCCTCTGGGGCCTCCATCCTCGGCCTCCATCCACGGCCTCCTCGCCTGCGCGCGTCAGGTTCGCGCGTCCCCCGCCGCCACTGGCGCCGACAACGCCGCCGCCATCGCCCGCCACTGTCGCCCCGTCGCAACCTCGCGTGGCCGGCGCCCATCCGCGACCGCGATCGGCCGCCCGTTCCGCTCCGCGCCGGGCC
>JAEZMI010000121.1 GCA_023414975.1 Pseudomonadota bacterium
GAACCGGCCGCTCCCGCGCGCGCTCAGCCGAACTGCTCGCGCAGGATGCGCTCTTCCATCGAGTGATCGCGGTCGACCAGCATGGTCATGGACGAGTCCGGATCGAGCTTGGCGCGGACGGCGACCACGTTGAGCACCTGGAAATGGTCCGCCGTGGCGTTGACCGGGCGTTTTTCCGATTCCAGCACGGCGATGTCGACGCGCGCGCGGTCCGGCACCAGCGCGCCGCGCCAGCGGCGGGGGCGGAAGGCGGAGATCGGCGTGACCGCCAGAAGCGGCGTGCCGATGGGCAGGATCGGTCCCTGGGCCGAGAGATTATAGGCCGTGGAGCCCGCCGGGGTGGCGACCAGCACGCCGTCGCAGATCAGCTCCTCCATCCGCATCTTGCCGTCGATGGCGATGCGCAGCTTGGCCGCCTGGTAGGACTGGCGGATCAGCGAGACCTCGTTGATCGCCGGGGCGCGGTGCGTGCGGCCATTCGCGTCGGTCGCCTCCATCATCAGCGGGTGGATGACGACGCGCTGGGCGGCGGCGATGCGGGCAGGCAGGTCGTCCTGCCGGAAGCCGTTCATCAGGAAGCCGACCGAGCCGCGGTTCATGCCGTAGATCGGGATGCCGCTGTCGCGGAAGCGGTGCAGCGTCTGCAGCATGAAGCCGTCGCCGCCGAGCGCGACGACGATGTCGGCATCCTCGATCGGGTTGTCGCCATAGCGGTCCGTCAGCAACGCACGCGCCTGCTGCGCGTCGGGCGCCTCGCTCGCGACGAAGCCGATTCGGCTATAGGCTGGCGCAGCGTCAGCTGCCGCGTTCGGGTCCGTGGGGCGGGCGACTTCGTTCATAAGGGACGGCCCGGAGCAGTTGCGAGGATGCGGCGCGGATGGATGCCACGGTGATGATCTATACGACCTGGCCAAGTCCCGTCGAGGCCGAAGCGGCCGGTCGCGCCATCGTCGCGGACGGATTGGCCGCCTGCGTGAACATCCTGCCGGGCATGATCGCGATCTTTCGCTGGCAGGGCGAGATCGAGCGGGCGCAGGAGACGGTGATGATCTTCAAGACCCGCGAGGACCTGTCTACGGCCGTGGCGCAAGCGGTACGCGCCCGCCACCCCTATGAGACGCCGTCGGTCGTCGTGGTGCCGATCGTCGACGGCGATCCCGATTATCTCGACTGGATCACCCAGGAGACGGACGGCTGAGCCACCGTGCCGGCGGCTATTCCTGCGGCGGCTCGCGCAGATAGGGCTCGACCGGGCCCTTGAGCAAAACGGTCATCGGGTTGCCGGCACGATCGCGCGCCTTGCCGACGGAGACGCGGATCCAGCCCTCGCTGACGCAATATTCCTCGACATTGTTCTTCTCGACGCCCTTGAAGCGGATGCCGACGCCGCGGGCGAGCAGGGCCTCGTCGTAGAAGGGGCTGGTCGGGTCGCTGGAGAGGCGGTCGGGAAGCGTGTCGGTCATGGAAAGGCTCGCTCTGCAAGAAAGGCGGGCGAGACATAGCCCCGCCCGCTCCGGAATGAAAGGCGGGGGCGGACAATGCCCCCCCCCGTGTTTCACCGCCGCGGCACGGGTCCGTGCTTACAGCACCGGCTGCCAGACCGCCGGCACGACGCGATAGCCGTTGCCGTCCTTCTCGATGAAGCCGGTGGCGGGGAAGGGGTAATGATAGCCGGTGAGTTGAAGCCGCTCGGCGGCGACCATGTCGTAGATGCGCTTGCGGGTTTCCACCGCCTTGGCGCCGTCCATGTCGAACTGCACCTGCCATTCCGGGTTGCGGGCGAACAGCATCGGCGTGTTCGTCGTGTCCGACTGGATGAACAGCTTGCCGTCGCCCGAGGCCAGCACATAGGCGGTGTGGCCGGGCGTATGGCCGGCGGCGTTGACCGCGGTGAGGCCGGGGACGACCTCCTTGTCCCACTCATAGGGCTTCACGCGGCTCTCGATATCCTTGAACACCCGGCGGACGTTCTGGAAATTCGCCTTCAGCCCCTCGGGGGCACGGCTCATCTCGCCTTCGTCCATCCAGAACTTCCATTCGGCGGCCGGCACCAGCACCTCGGCATTGGGAAAGGCGAGGCTGCCATCTTCCGCGCGCAGTCCGTTGATGTGGTCGCCGTGGAAATGCGAGATAACGACGGTGTCGATGTCGGCCGGCTTCACGCCCGCCCAGCCGAGATTGGACGTGAGACGGCCGACCGTGGCATTGCCGGATTGCGGGCCGTTGCCGGTGTCGATCAGGGTGAGCTTGCCGCCATTGCTGATCAGCAGCGGGTTGAACTGAAGGCTCAGCCGGTCCTTCGGCTGGAAGGCGGCCTCAAGCGCGGCGTTGATCTCATCGCGCGACGCATTCTTGACGAAGCCGTCCGCCAGCGGGAAGGAGCGCACGCCGTCATTGACGGCCGTGACCTCGATGTCGCCGATCTTGTAGCGGTAGAGGCCCGGAACCTGCTGGCCGGAAGCGGTCTGCGCGGCGGCGGGGCCGGTCGTGGCGGTCAGCAGCGGCAGGGCGGCGGACAGCACCGGCAGGCTCGCGGCCGCGGCAACCAGGTGGCGGCGGGACATCATCGTCATCGCAGACTCCGTTGTGATGCAGGACCCGTCTCACGACGCTGAAACGCGTGTCGGATCGCGGGGTTGATCGCGGCAGCAAGCTAGGCGCACCGCGTCAGCCGGCAATGAATCCCGCCATCACGTTCGGGTGAGAGGCCGCTGCATCAGAAGCGATGCTTGAAGCCGATCTCAAGGCCGTTATAGGCCGGCGTGCCATCCGTCCAGTCGCGCTCGACGAAGAAGCTGAGCGTGTTGTGGTCGTCGAGCTTCACGCTGATTCCGGTGGCGACTTCCGGCGTGTTGTAGTCGTTCGCGGTGTCGAAGGCGTTGCGGTAGCGCAGCCGCGCCGCGGTCCAGCTGATGGTCTCGGTGATCTTTATGTCGGCAGCCACGCCGAAATAATAGTACGGGAAACTGCTGTCCTCGTCCGCATTGATGAAGTGCTGGCCGACCCCCGCCATACCCGTCAGTGCAAAGCCGCCGAAATCATGCGTGTAGCCGATGCCGCCCTGCACATTGGTCTTCGAGCTGGTGGTGTGGGCGGTGTCGTAATATTTCACGCTGCCGGCGATAATGACGTTATTGTCGAAGGTGTGGGAGATGTTCGCCTCCCAGTCCGTCGATTTCGTCGCGTTGAAGTCGTCGGGCGCGCGCTCCGTGGTCAGCGTGCCGCCAATGGTGGTGCTGCTGGCCAGCGCCGGTGCTCCGCTCAGAGCCAACAGCAGAACGGCCGCCACAATTGCGTGACGCATGGTCTCTCCCCCCGACCCGACCCGCCACTCTCAGCGGGACGGCTTGCCCTTCAGGACGACATAGCTGATGGCGGCGATCAAGGTCAGGGCCACGAAGATGACGCCCACCACATTGATGACCGGCGAGAGGCCGAAGCGCAGCCGGGAGGCGATCTCCGTCACCAGCGTCCACTCGCCGCCAATGGCGAAGACGGTGGTGTTGTAGTTCTCGAAGGA
>JAEZMI010000135.1 GCA_023414975.1 Pseudomonadota bacterium
CCGACAATGCGGTGAAGGCCACGCTGCGCTGGGCGTTCTGAAGCGGCGCCCCCGATGGCCGTCATGCGCTTTCAGTCGTGGGATTTCAGGAACTCGGACACCGCCTTCAGGCAGGCCTCCTTCTCCTCCACATGTGGCATGTGGCTGGACCCGGGGAACAGCGTCCAGATGCAGTTCGGAACGCGCTCGCGGTAGGGCCGCACCACTTCCGGCGTCGCCTCGTCATGGGCGCCGGAGATCAGGAGGGTGGGGGCCTCGATGAGGTGCAGCCGGTCCTCGATGGTCCAGTCCTTCATGGTGCCGATGACATGGAATTCGGTCGGGCCGTTCATGTTGCGGTAGACGGTGTTGTCCGCCTCCATCGCCGCGAAGGTGCGGGCGACATCGTCCGGCCAGGGCGTCACGCGGCAGACATGGCGGTCGTAGAAGACGCGCGACGCGTCGATGTATTCGGGATCGGTCAGCGTTCCCGCCGCCTCATGCTTCAGCAGTGTCTCCTGCACCTGTGCCGGCAGGTCGCGCCGCAGGCGGTTCGCCTCGGCGACCCAGGTGTGCATGTTGGCCGGGGAATTGGCGATGACGAGGGCCTTCAGCCCGGCGGGGCGGCGCACCGCGTGCTCGGCGCCGAGCATGCCGCCCCAGGACTGGCCGAGAAAGGCATAGCGGTCCTCAATGCCGAGATGGGCGAGCAGCGTGTCGAGCTCGGAGAGGAAGAGATCGACGGTCCAGAAATCCGGGCCCTTTTCCGGCAGATGGGTCGACTGGCCGTTGCCGAGCTGATCGTAATGAATAACAGCGCGACCATCCAAGGCATTGATGCCCTTGAAGGAATCGACATAGTCGTGGGTGCAGCCCGGCCCGCCATGGGCGACGACCAGCGGCAGGCGGGGGCTGCCGATATCGCCCGTCACACGGTACCAGGTCTCATACCCCCGGAAGGGCACCCGCCCTTCCGTGCTCACCAGGGCATTCATGCCGTCTCTCCTGCGACTGTCGTTCGGTAGTGCAGGAAAATAGAAACTCGCGGCGGGCGGCGGCAGCTATCAGAAGTGAGGGGGTTCAGTCGAGCAGGCGCAGCCGGGCGGCGCGCACGGCGGCCTGGGTGCGGTTCTTCGCTTCCAGTTTGCGCATGGCGGCGTTGAGATGCATGACGACCGTGGGCACGGAGCGGCCGAGGACGCGGGAAATCTCCTTGGCGGAGAGCCCGTCGGCCGCGTGGCGCAGGCATTCGCGCTCGCGCAATGTCAGATGCGGCAGGCCTTCCACGCGGCCCTCGGGGCGCAGCGTCTGCGCGGCGTGCTGGAACATGTGGGCGATGAGGCCGAATTCGCCGAGGCAGCCGGGGGCTTCGCGCTCGGCGAAGCGGCCATCGCCGCAGCGTATGCCGGTGATGGTGGCGTAATCGCCGCCCGGCAGATGCACCGGTACCGTGACACCGGCGCTCAACCCGCGCTCGGCGAGGAAATTGGCGACCGGGGCGCTGTCCTCGGTGATGAAGCGGCTGATCAGCGTCTGCGCCCGCTTTTCATAGTTCCACACGAAAGGGCGGGTGGTGCCGAGGGCGACTTTCTGAACCGGGTCGAGCCGGAAATAGCCTTGCCCGAACCAGTAGTCGCGCATGGTCTCGTCCACATTGCGCAGCTCCAGCACGGTCGGGAGCATCTGCTGGCCCTTCAGGTCGTAGCGGGCGGGCGTGTAATCGTAGATCAGCGCGTCGAAGCCCAGCGTGCCCACCGCCTCGAAGAGGACATCGACCTGCGCCCGCAGGGACGTGGCGGCGCCGAACCGGGCTTCCATGGCCTCGACATGCGTTGCGCTCTCTACGCCCATGGTGATGCGCCCTCCTGCTGCGACGGCGGCTGAACCTATCACTTCTGATAGCTGGTTTGGACTCCCGATTTCTCTAGGAATTGAGCATGCCTCTTTGTTGAGCAGGGATGATCGGCACGATGTGGCGCGAGATTGAGCCGGACGAGCGGCGGGAGATCACTGTCCAGGGCCACCGGATCGTGACCTACAGCTTCGGCTCGTGCGCGGAAACGGTGCTGCTGCTCAATGGCGGGCCGGGCCTGCCTTGCGATTATCTGCGCGAGGCGCATTCCTGCCTGATCGACCACGGCTACCGTGTGGTGACATTCGACCAGCTCGGGACCGGCGCCTCGGACCGCCCGGCCGACGAGGCGCTGTGGACCATCGCCCGCTATGTCGAGGAGGTGGAGGCGGTGCGCACCACGCTCGGCCTCGGGCCGGTGCATCTGCTCGGCCATAGCTGGGGCGGCTGGCTCGCCATCGACTACGCGCTGACCTATCCCAACGCCTTGAAAAGCCTGATCCTCGCCGACACGGTGGCGGACATGCCGCACCTCGTGAGCGAGCTGGAGAAGCTGCGTGCGGCGCTCGGGCCGGAGACGGTCGCGATGATGCAGAAGCACGAGGCGGCCGGCACCTTCAACCACCCGGAATATCAGGCGGCGATCACCCTGCTCAGCTACCGCCATGTCTGCCGCCTGCCGGAATGGCCGGCGCCTGTGCACCGGTCTCTCAACGATTGGAACATGGGCCCCTATGTGGCCATGCAGGGGCCGAACGAGTTTCTCTACACCGGCAATCTCAAGGACTGGAACCGCATCCCCGATCTGCACCGCATCACCGCGCCGACGCTGATCGTGGTGGGCGAGCGCGACGAACTGACGCCGGCCTGTGCGATGAAAATGAAGCACGCCCTACCGCAGGCGCGGCTCAATCTCGTGCTCAATGCCAGCCATATGCCGTTCTACGAGAACCCGGCCGGCTATTACCCCGCTCTTATCGATTTCCTCGCCAGCGCCGCGCGCGCGTGACGCATCCCGGACATGCACCGCTACTCCTTCATCTTCCGGCGCCCGCTGCAGTTTCTGCCGGTGATCTTCGGCGTCAGCCTCGTCACCTTCATCCTGGTGCGGCTGATCCCCGGCGACCCGGCGCGGGTGCTGCTGGGGGCGCGGGCAACGCCGACCGCCATCGCCAACATTCGCGCGCAATATGGGCTCGATGAGCCTATCTGGCTGCAATATCTCTATTTTCTCCGAAATCTCGCGCATGGCGAGATGGGCACGTCCATCGTCTACAAGATCGACGTGCTCCGGCTGATCGCCACCCGCATCGAGCCGACGCTGGCGCTGGTGCTGACGAGCGTGGTGCTCTCCATCCTCATCGCGGTGCCTCTGGCCGCGCTCGCCGCGCGCAACCAGGGAAAGCCGATCGATCACGCCATCCGCGTCGTCTCCACCTTCGGTATCGGCTTTCCGCCCTTCTGGCTGGGGCTGATGCTGATCATCCTGCTCGCCGTCACCGTGCCGATCTTTCCGGTGTCGGGATATGGCGACACGCTGCCCGACAAGCTCGCCCATCTGTTCCTTCCCGCGCTCACCATTGCCCTGTCGCTCTCGACCGTGCTGCTGCGCTCGCTGCGGGCGGCGATGATCGACTGGCTGAGGTCGGACGTGGCGACCGCCGCGCGGGCGCGCGGCATGCCGGAATCCATCGTGTTCTGGCGCCATGTGCTGCCCAACGCCATCGCGCCCTCGATCAATCTCCTGGCCGTGAACATCGGCTGGCTGATCGGCGGCAGCGTCGTGATCGAGAGCATCTTCGCCCTGCCGGGCATGGGCCAGCTTCTGGTCCGGGCGATTTTCTCCAGGGATTACATGGTGGTACAGGGCGTCGCCATGGTGTTCGCCTGCGCCACCGTGCTCGTGAACTTCATCGCCGACATCGCCACCGTCGCCGTCGATCCGCGGGTGAAGCTGTGAGCGCGCCACTCCTCACCACGCTCCGGCGGAACCCGACCCTGGCGGCGGGACTGGCCATCGTCGGCCTGTTCGCGCTGGCGGCGCTCGCCGCGCCGGTGATCGCGCCCTACGATCCGATCTTTCAGGACGCGACGGCGCGGCTTCAGGCGCCCTCGCTGGCGCATCCCTTCGGCACGGACAATTTCGGCCGCGACATGCTCTCGCGCATCATCTACGGCGCGCGGGTGGACCTTCAGATGGCGGCCATCGGCGTGGTGTTCCCCTTCCTCATCGGCACGGTGATCGGGGCGGTGGCGGGCTTCTTCGGCGGCCTTGTCGACGCGCTGCTGATGCGGCTGATCGACATCATTCTCGCCTTTCCCTTCCTCGTGCTGATGCTCGCCATCATCGCCATTCTCGGGCCGGGATTATCGAGCTTTTACATAGCGATGGCACTGGTCGGCTGGGTGTCCTACGCCCGCCTCATCCGCGCGCAGATCCTTGTTCTCAAGACCGCGGACTATGCGGTGGCGGCGGTGAGCCTGGGCTTTTCCAGGCCGCGCGTGCTGTTCCGCCATCTGCTGCCGAACGCCGTTGCCGGCTCGGTGGTGTTCTGCATGTCCGACGCCGTTCTGGTGCTCCTGTCGGGGGCGGCGATCTCCTATCTCGGCCTCGGGGTCCAGCCGCCGACGGCGGAGTGGGGGATCATGGTCGCGGAGGGGCAATCCTTCCTCTCGCAGGCCTGGTGGATCACCGTGTTTCCGGGCCTGTCCATCGTCGTGCTGGCCTTCGGCTTCTCGATGATCGGCGATGCGCTGGGCGAGCTGTTGGGGGTGCACCAATGAGCGCGACCGCCGCCGCCGCTCCGCTGCTGTCCGTCCGCGATCTCACCGTCGTGGCCCATGGCGAGGCGGGTACGCGCACGCTGATCGATGGCGTGTCGCTCGATCTCCATCGCGGCGAAGTGCTTGGCCTCGTTGGCGAAAGCGGTTCGGGCAAGAGCCTGTTCTGCCGGTCGCTGGTGCGGCTCCTGCCCTCCCGCGCGCTGGCGGTCACCGGCGGGACGGTGACGCTGGAGGGGTGTTATATTACCTCCGTCGATGACGCCGAGATGCAGCGGATCCGCGGCGGCTCCATCGGGATGATCTTCCAGAACCCGACGAGCCATCTCGACCCGGTGATGCGGGTGGGGGACCAGATCGCCGAGGGGCTGATGTTCCACCGCCGGCTCGGCAAGGCGGCGGCGAAGGCGGAAGCCATCGCCATCATGGGGCAGGTCGGCTTCACCGATCCGCGCCGCCAGTATGGCAACTATCCCCATGAATTCTCAGGCGGAATGCGCCAGCGGGCGATGATCGCCGTGGCGCTGGCCTGCGACCCGGACATCCTCATCGCGGACGAGCCGACCACCGCGCTGGACGTGACCATCCAGGCGCAAATCCTGCGTCTTCTCATGGAGTTGCGGGAGAAGCGCGGGCTTTCCATCATCCTCATCACCCATGATCTCGGCGTCGTCGC
This sequence comes from Pseudomonadota bacterium, assembly GCA_023414975.1. GTDB lineage: Bacteria > Pseudomonadota > Alphaproteobacteria > Rhizobiales > Xanthobacteraceae > Ancylobacter. The sequence continues at coordinate 5,289 of JAEZMI010000135.1, forward strand.
GCAGACCTGCGACCGCATCGCGGTGATGCGGCAGGGACGCCTCGTCGAGACGGGCGAGAAGCGGCATATCCTGACCGCCGCCACGCACCCCTACACCCGCGCGCTGATCGCCAGCCACCCCTCCATGCCCCCTTCCGCGGGGGTGGAGGGTGAGTGCAGTGGGGTGGACGATCAGTGCAGTGTGACCAGCGAAATGGCCGTTCGGCCCGGTGTGTCCATCTCCGCCGCGGCGCCCCCCGCGGCTCGCCCCGCGACGCCCTCCGCGACGCCCCTCCGCCCGCTGGTCGAGATCGACGACCTGCAGGTGCGCTACCCCATCGGCGGCGGCTGGTTCACCGCCAGGCGGCACTTCAGCGCGCTGGCCGGGGTGTCGCTCCAGATCATGCCCGGCGAGACGGTCGGCATCGTCGGGGAGAGCGGTTCGGGAAAGTCGACCCTGGCGCGGGCCATGCTGGGTCTGGCGCCGATTTCGGACGGCCATGTCACCTTCGACGGCGACAGCCTGCGCCTGAAGCCCGGCCCGACGCTGGCGCGGATGCGGCGCGAGGCGGCGATGGTGTTCCAGGACCCCTACAACTCGCTGAACCCGCGCTTCACGATCGGGGAGAGCCTCGCGGAGGTGCTGCGTGTGCAGGGCAAGGTGGCCGGCGCCGCGATCGCGGCCCGCGTCGACGAGTTGCTGGCGCTGGTCGAACTCGACCCGGCGCTCGCCACGCGGCGGCCGCGCGAACTCTCCGGCGGGCAATGCCAGCGGGCCGGCATCGCGCGGGCGCTCGCGGTCGATCCCCGGCTGATCGTGGCGGATGAATGCGTGGCGGCGCTCGATGTCACCATCCAGGCGCAGATCATCGCGCTGTTCCAGCGGCTGGTGGCGACCATGGATCTCACCCTGGTCTTCATCGCCCATGATCTCGCCATCGTCCGGCATCTGTGCGAGCGGGTGGTGGTGATGCATCACGGCCGCATCGTGGAGGAGGGGCCGAGCGCCGAGGTCTTCGCCCGGCCGCGCGAGGCCTACACGGCCGCCCTCATCGCCGCCATTCCCGACATCGACCCGGACCGGCCGCTCATCGCGCCGCCGCCGAACGTGCTTGCCACCTGACCTTCCCGTTCTCACCAGCAACCTTCCGAGGAAGAACGATGACAACCGCCTTCAGGACCCCACGCCTTGCGGCCTTCGCCGCGCTTCTCGCGCTCTCCACGAGCTTCGCCCCCGTCGGCCTCGCCCATGCGGCGGGCGTGCTCTCCATCGCCCGCAACGAGGATTCCACCACGTTCGACCCGATCAAGACGGCGCAGAACGTGGACAACTGGGTGTTCTCCAACGTGTTCGACGTGCTGGTTCGGGTGGATGCGAGCGGCACCAAACTGGTGCCCGGCCTCGCCGAAAGCTGGACCGTCTCCGATGACGGGCTGACCTATACGTTCAAGCTGCGTGACGCGAAGTTCTCCGACGGCGCGCCCGTTACCGCCGAGGACGCGGCCTTCTCGCTGATCCGCATCCGCGACGACAAGGGCTCGCTCTGGTCGGACAGCTTCAAGATCATCGACACCGCCACGGCCGGGGACGCCAAGACGCTGGTCGTCAAGCTGAAGAGCAAGTCGGTGCCCTTCCTTTCCATGATGGCGCTGCCGAACGCCTCGGTGCTGCCGAAGAAGCTGGTCGAGGGCGCCGCCGCCGACAGCTTCGCCGAGAAGCCGGTGGGATCGGGCGCGTTCAG
>JAEZMI010000158.1 GCA_023414975.1 Pseudomonadota bacterium
CGCATGGCCATATCGACCATGCGGCCGGCGCGGCCGAGCTGTCGGAAACGCTCAACATCCCGGTCGAAGGCCCGCATGAGGGCGACAAGTTCCTGCTGGACGACCTGCCCGCCGCGGGCCAACGCACCGGCATTCCCGGCCGCGTGGTCACGCCCGGGCGCTGGCTGGCCGAGGGCGACAGCGTCGACATCGGCGGCATTCCCTTCGAGGTGCTGCATGTTCCCGGCCACACGCCGGGCCATATCGTGCTGGTGAACCGCGAGAACAAGCTCGCCATCGTCGGCGATACCCTCTTCCAGCGCTCGGTCGGCCGGACGGACTTCCCGTATGGCGACGGCCCGCTTCTCATCACGGGCATCAAGGAAAAGATCCTGCCGCTCGGTGACGCCTTCACGGTCCTGCCCGGCCATGGCAATGCGACGAACATCGCTCTGGAGAAGCGGACCAACCCCTTCATCCGGTGAGCCGGGCAGCGAGCGGCACGCAAACGTGACTCGCCCCAACGTCAGGCCGCGCCATGATGCTCCGGACGCCCGCCCGGAGCCCCGCCCATGCCGAGCCCGTTTCCGCGTTTCCTGATCGCCTGCGCGCTTGGCGCGCTCGGCCTGGCCCTTCCACCTCTCACGACGCCGGGACACGCCCAGGCCGAGCGCTGCCCGAAGCTGGTGGCCACGAGTCCCTTCCTCTCCCCGCCGCGGCTGACGGCGCTGCCGGCCGCCATGCCGGCGCCGCGCGAGGTGAGCCTGACCTTTATCGGCCACGCGACCTTCCTGATCGAGACCGCCGGCGGCGTGTCGCTCGCCACCGATTATAACGACTATGTCCGCCCCGCCATCGTGCCGCGGGTCGCAACGATGAACCGGGCGCATTCCACCCATTATTCGCTGAACCCCGATCCGGGCATCGAACATGTGCTGAAAGGATGGCGGGAAGACCGGGAGCCGGCGCGGTATGATCTGGAGGTGGGCGATCTCTGGATCGGCAATCTGCCGACCAATATCCGCGACTGGGAAGGCGGCACCATCAAGAACGGCAATTCGATCTTCGTTTTCCGGGCAGCGGACCTGTGCATCGCCCATCTGGGCCACCTGCACCACACGCTGACGGCGGACGATCTCGGGGCGCTGGGGCGGATCGACATCGTGCTGGCGCCGGTGGACGGCAGCTATACGCTGGATGTGGACGGAATGGTGGAGGTGCTCAAGGCACTGGAATCGCCAGTGGTCATCCCCATGCACTATTTCAACCCGAGCACGCTGGAGCGTTTTCTGGCGAAGCTCGCGGATAGCCGCTACACCGTGGCGCGCCAGCCGACCCCGACCGTCACGCTGTCGCGCGCGACGCTGCCGACCGCGCCGACGGTCATGGTGCTCCCGGGAAGGTGACGATGTTGTCCCCGCGACGGGCCTGCTGCGCCCTCATCCATTCCGCCGCGCGGTGGGGTTCCATCGGGTAGCCGAACAGATAGCCCTGCGCGAGGTTGCAGCCGAGAAGCTGCAGGGAGGCGCGCTGCTCCTCGCTCTCTATGCCTTCCGCCAGCACCGCCATGCTGAGCTCGCGGCCGAGCGCGATGACCGCATGGACGATGGCCCGATCCTCGGCCGACCGCTCCATGTCGGCGATAAAGCTGCGATCGATCTTGATGACGTCGACCGGCAGGCGGCGCAGATGCGTCAACGACGCGTGACCCGTGCCGAAATCATCCAGCGCGATGCTGAAGCCGGCCTTGCGCAGGGCGGACAGCGTGTCCACCACGACCTCGCCGCTGCGCCCGAGCGTAACGGTCTCCGGCACCTCGAACTCGATCTGCGCGGGCGTGAGACCCGCCGCCACCACCTCCTCGCGGAGTTGGTCGGCCAGATGGGAGTTGCGGAACTGGTTGGCCGAAAGATTGACCGCGACCCGGCCGGGATCCAGCCCCTCATCCATCCAGCGCCGAAGCTGGGCGCAAATGCGCGCGAACATCACCATGCCGATGGGGGCCATCAGGCCGACACTCTCGGCCGCCGGGATGAAGAGGTCCGGCATGAGAAGGCCACGCGTGGGGTGCCGCCATCGCAGCAGCGCCTCGAAGCCCTTCGGCGCACGGGTCCCGAGATCGACGATCGGCTGATAGAACACCTCGAACTCGTCCCGCTCGATGGCCGCGCCGAGATCGAGAATGCACTGGTGCCGCTCATCGGCCTCGCGCCGCATCGCCATGTCGAAATGGCGCACGCGGCGGCCGCCCTCGGCCTTGGCCGCATAGAGAGCGAGATCGGCATTGCGCTGGAGCGCATCCGGCGTCGCGCCATCGTCCGGCCAGATCGCGATGCCGAAGCTTGCCGCCATGCTGAACACCCCGCCGGACGCCGGGTCGACGATGGGCTGCCGGAGCCGCAGGTCGATCTCGACGGCGCGCCGGCGCAGCACGTCCGGATCCACGACCTGGTTGAGCAGCACGGCGAACTCATCGCCGCCGAGGCGGGCCGCGACGTCCTGGGGCCGCAGGCTGGCGCGCAGCCGGAGGCCGATCTCGCGCAGCACCGCGTCGCCCGCCGCATGGCCATAGGTGTCATTGATCTCCTTGAAGCCGTCGAGATCGCAGGTGATGAGCGCGCCGGCGGAGCCGGGCCGCTCCATGACGTCGTTCAGCCGATCGAGGAAGGAGACGCGGTTGATGAGGCCGGTCATGATGTCGTGGGTGGAGAGATAGGTGGAGCGCGCCCGCTCCTCCATCGGCTCGGTAATGTCGCGCTCGTTCACCAGAAGGCCCACCCGGCCGCTCACCGGGTCCGTGGTGGTGCGCAGATCCATGGCGTGCCAGCGCTCGCCCGCGCTCGTCGCGACGCGGAACTCGCCGGAAACGGTGACACCCATGAAGGCATCGGTGCGCGCCTGGTCGGGAACGAAGGCGGCCTTCCAGATGGCGCGGCCTTCTTCGCGGTCGAGGAAGCTGTCGACGAAGCGGTGCGCCTCGTCCGAGTAGGCACGGGCCGCCGCCGGATTGCGGAACAACACCGTCCCCACTTCGCTGTACAGCGTGACCAGAACGATGGTGTGCCGGAGCGCTTCGACGCCGCGCAGCTCCTGCGGTTCCACCTCCGGCACCGTCGCCTCGACGAGCATGCCGACATGACCGTTCGGCAGACGCACGCCGCTCATCAGGCAGTCGACCGTGAACGGCCTGTCCTTGGGGTAGAAGGTCCAGCGCTCGGTGAAGACCTCGCCGGCGCGGATGCGCTCCGTCGTGCGGCCGAGACGGGAGCGGATGGCGTCCGAATGCGGGGTGAAGTCGCGGTTGAAGAACTCCTCTTCCTCACCCGGCAGGACGCACCACAGCGCCCGCGCCGCCGCATTGGCGTAGAACTTCCTGTACGCATCGATGTCCAGGATCCAGACGGGCCGATGCAGCAGGTCGAGCCCCTCGGTGCGGCAATCCGGCAGCGAGGAGTGGGTGGAGGCTCCGCGTTCCAACGACCTGACCATCACATGCACGACCCTGGGCAAGCGCCCGGACGCCGGAGGGAATTGCCTCCAGCATACACAACACGCATGTCTATCCGATCAGTTTAGAGCATTTTCGAACGAATTGATTCCCGTCTGGTCGCAGAAAACGCTGCGGAACAACGTCTAGAGCTTTTTTGGTGAACAGGCTCTCTCCAGAGGTGCTCTATCGCCGGATCGATTCTGCCGGCGCATAAGCGGCGGGATCGACCAGCGCCGGGCGACCCGGCAGGCTGAGCGCAGAGACGCGCGGCGCGCCCTCGGCAATCACGCGCCCGCGCCGGACGACGAAGAGCCGGGCGGCCTTGAGACGGATCGCCTCGATCGCATCGGCCGCTTGCAGCACCACGAAATCCGCGTTGCAGCCGGGCGCGATGCCATAGCCTTCAAGACCCATGATCCGGGCCGGGTTGGTGGTGACGGCTTCCAGGCACCAGGACATCGCCTCGCGCGACGTCATCTGCCCGACATGAAGCGCCATATGCGCCACGTCCAGCATGTCGCCGGAGCCGAGCGAGTACCAGGGGTCCATGACGCAGTCGTGCCCGAAGGCGACATTGACCCCGGCGGCGCGCAGTTCCGGCACACGGGTCATGCCGCGCCGCTTGGGATATGTGTCGTGCCGCCCCTGCAGGGTGATGTTGATGAGAGGATTGGCGATGGCGTGCACGCCGGCCTCGGCGATCAACGGAATGAGCTTCGAGACGTAGTAATTGTCCATGGAATGCATGGAGGTGAGGTGCGAGCCGGCCACCCGGCCCTGAAGCCCGAGTCGTTGCGTCTCATAAGCGAGTGCCTCGATATGGCGCGAGAGGGGGTCGTCGCTCTCGTCGCAATGAATGTCGACGCGCAGCCCCCGCGCCGCGGCGATCTCGCACAGCGCCTTCAGAGAAGCCGCGCCGTCGGCCATGGTGCGCTCGAAATGCGGGATGCCGCCAACGATGTCGACACCCATATCCAGCGCGCGTTCGAGGTTCTGCGCCGCCGTCGGCGAGCGGTAATAGCCATCCTGCGGGAAGGCGACGAGTTGCAGGTCGATATAGTCCTTCACCTTCTCGCGGACATCGAGCAGCGCCTCCACCGCCAGCAGCCGGTCGTCGCAAACATCGACATGGCTGCGAATGGCCAGCAGCCCTTGGCTGACGGCGAGATCGCAATAGCGCAGCGCCCGCTCGATCACCGCCTCATGGGTGAGCAGCGGCTTCAGCTCGCCCCACAGGGCGATGCCCTCCAGCAGTGTGCCGGACGTGTTGAGGCGCGGCAGGCCGAGCGAGAGCGTCGCGTCCATATGGAAATGCACGTCCACGAAGGGCGGCGTGACCAGCTTGCCGCCGGCGTCGATCAGGTGAGCGGCAGCTTCCCCGGCCGCGGCGGCAATGCCCGGCTCGACGGCGGCAATCCGCCCGCCCGCGCAGGCGATGTCCACGCTGCGCCCATCGGCCAGACGGGCATTGGTGACGATCAGGTCGAAGCTCATCGGGGGTCGCCTATCTCTGGCCCTTGAAATACGGCTTCATCAGCGCGCGCGGGTAGTCGGCCCGGCGGGCCACCAGCACCAGCGCGGCGATGGAGAAGATGTAGGGCAGCATAAGGAAGATTTGGCTGGGCACCGCCCCGCCGGTGATGGTCTGGAGCCTCAACTGGTAAGCGTCGAGCGCGCCAAACAGCACCGCGCCGATCAGCGCCTTGCCCGGCCGCCAGGAAGCGAAGACGGTGAGCGCGATGCATACCCAGCCGCGTCCGTTGATCATGCCGAAATAGAAGGCGTTGAAGGCCGAGAGGGTGAGGAAGGCCCCGCCCAGCGCCATCAGCGCCGAGCCCGCCATGACCGCCCCCATGCGCAGGCCGACGACGGAAAGCCCCTGCGCTTCCACCGCCTCCGGGTTGTCGCCTACCGCGCGCAGGGCGAGGCCCAGCGGGGTGCGGGCGAGGACAAGCGCGACAAGGCCGACGCAGGCGAAGGCCAGCACGGTGAAGCCGGTCTGCTGGCCAAGGATCGGCCCGATGAAGGGCAGATCACCCAGCACCGGCACATCCAACGGCGCGAAGGGCTCGATGCGCGGCGGCGTCGCCACATTGGGAAAAGCGACGCGATAGCCGAAATAGGCCACGGACGTCGCCAGCAATGTCACCCCGATGCCGGTGACATGCTGCGACAGGCCGAGCGGTACGGTCAGCGTGCCATGGATCAGCCCGAACAGCGCACCGACACATGCCGCGACCAGCACACCGCCCCAGAGCGGCAGGCCGAGATAGACCGCCAGCCAGCCGGACATGGCCCCGGCGACGAAGATGCCTTCGATGCCGAGATTGAGCACGCCCGCGCGCTCGCACAGCAGCGCACCCAGCACGCCGAAGATCAGCGGCGTGGCGATGCGGAAGGTGGCGGCCCAGAAATTGGCCTGGAGCAGGATGTCGAGCGCGGCCCACATCAGACGGTCTCCCGACGCACGAGGACGATGCGGAAGCGTGTCAGCAGGCCGCCGACGAGCACGCTCAGCAGGGAGAAGGCGACGACGAGATCGGCAAGATAGTTCGAGACGCCAATGGCCCGGCTCATCGAATCGGCTCCAACAAAGACACCGGCGATGAAAATCGCGGCCGGGATGACGCCGAGCGGTGAGAGATTCGCCAGCGTCGCCACCACGATGCCGGCATAGCCGAAGCCGGGGGACAGGTCGGACGTCAGGTAGCCTTTGAGCCCGGCCACCTCGCTCGCCCCCGCGAGCCCTGCAAGGCCGCCGGAAAGGACGCCGACCAGTACCATCGCCTTGCCGACGGGCAGCCCGGCATAACGTGCGGCGCGGGCATTTTCACCAACCGCGCGGATGCGGAAGCCCCAGACGGTGCGGGTGATGAACAGGTGCAGGGCCAGAGCGGCGACCACCGCGATGACGAGGCCGGCATGAAGACGCAGCCCCGCCACCAGCTTGGGAAGCGTCGCCTCGTCGAGCACCGGGGCGGATTGCGGCCAGCCCATCGCCATCTCGTCCTTCATCGGCCCTTCCAGCATCATCTGGACGAAGAGGAGGACGATGAAGTTCATGAGCAGCGTCACCACCACCTCATCCGCGCCGAAGCGGGTCTTGAAGAGGACGGGAATGAGCAGCAGCGCCGCGCCCGCAGCCGCGGCGCCGATGAGCACGGTCGGGACGAGAATGTAAGCCGGCGCCTCAATCAGTCCCGCACCGAGCGCGACGGTGGCCAGCGCCCCGGCATAGAGCTGCCCTTCGGCGCCGATGTTCCACAGCCGCGCACGGAACGCCACGGCCGCCGCAAGGCCCGTAAAGATGAGCGGGGTGGCGCGCGTCAGCGTCTCGGCCAGCGCAAAGCCATCGCCGGCCGCTCCCTTGGCCATGAGGGCGAAGGCGGCGAAAACCGGCGCGCCGGTGAGCGCGAGCGGAAGGGCGGTGAGCAGCAGGGCGGCGAGCCCAGCGCCGACCGAGACGGCGATGGTGAGCCAGACCGGTGTGCGCTCGCGAGGGACGAAGCGGATCATGCGGCAACTCCGCGCCTTGCTCCGGGCGCACCAACCATTTTTCGAGGCACGGCCGTGACGGGCACCTCAGGATGACGGCCTAGTAAAAGATGAGCGTCATCCTGAGCGCGGAGCGGGACGAGCCTCCAAGGATGGTGATGGACCGAGGCCCGCATCACGCGGCCTCCTCGGCCGAATGACCGGCCATCATCAGCCCCACCGTGCGCACATCCAGGCCCTCGGTATCCATGGCCGGCGAGAGATGGCCGGCATGGACGACCGCGATGCGGTCGCAAAGGGCGAACAGCTCGTCGAGATCCTCGGAGATCAGCAGCACGGCGGCACCCCGCCCGCGCGCCGCCAGCAGGCGGCGATGCACGTCCGCGGTCGCGCCGATGTCGAGACCGCGGGTTGGCTGGTGGGCGAGCACAAGGCGCGGCTCGCGCTCCAGCACGCGGGCGAGCACGACCTTTTGCATGTTGCCGCCGGAGAGCGCGCGTATGGCCGCGTCGGGGCCGGGGCAGCGCACATCATAGGCCGCGATGGCCTGCGCCGCCCGCGCGCGGATCGCCCCCCGGCGCAGGAAGCCGGCGGTCTGGTTTTCCGGCTCGCCAACGGTCTCCAGCACATAGTTCTCGGCGACACTGAGCGCGCCGACCGTGCCATCGCGGTGCCGGTCCTCGGGGATACGGCCGACACCGGCCGCGATGCGCCCGGCGGGATCGGCCCGGCCAAGACGGGTGCCGGCGATGCGGGCCTCCCCATCGCGCAGCGCGGCGAGCCCGGCAACCAGGGCGGCGAGCGCGCCCTGCCCATTGCCGGAGACGCCGGCAATGCCGACGATCTCGCCGGCGCGCACCTCAAGATCGGCCCGCTCCAGCCGGTCGCGCTCGTTGGCGGCGCCGACGCTCACGCCCGACAGGCTGAGCACCGGCGCGCCGGGCGTGGCAGGCGGGCGCTCCCGCGGGGGAATGGCCCGGCCGACCATCAGCTCCGCCAGCGTCGCCCGGTTTGCGCCGGCCGTCGGGCGGTCCGCCACCTTGGCGCCGCCGCGCAGCACCACCACGCGCTCGCACAGCGCCAGCACCTCGTGCAATTTGTGGCTGATGAAAATGACGGCGAGCCCCTTGGCCGCCAGCACGCGGACGGTGGCGGCGAGGCTTTCGGCTTCCTGCGGCGTCAGCACAGCGGTCGGCTCGTCCAGGATCAGCACGCGCGCGTCGCGGTAAAGCGCCTTCAGGATTTCGATACGCTGCTGCTCCCCGACGGAGAGCCGCGCAACGGGGACGTCGAGGTCGGCGGCGAGGCCGCTTTCGGCCATCAGCCGGTCGATCTTCGCCCGTGCCGCGCGCCGATGCAGCTTGAAGCTCCACAGCGATTGGGTGCCCAGAACGATGTTCTCGAAGCCAGTGAGATTCTCGGCCAGCGCGAAATGCTGATGCACCATGCCGATGCCCGCGCCGAGCGCCGCTTCCGCCGAGCCGCCCGGCAGCGGGGCGAGCTGCCCATCGGCGCCAGCGATGTACACCGTTCCCTCATCGGCGATGTAATGGCCGAAGAGGATACTCATGAGCGTCGTCTTGCCCGCCCCGTTTTCCCCGAGCAGCGCGACGATTTCGCCGGCCCGCACATCGAGGTCGATGTGGTCATTCGCCGTCAGGGCGCCGAAACGCTTGGTGATGCCGCTGAGGGAGAGGACGAGCGGCCGGGTTTCAGGATGCATTCTGGCAGGTCCATGAAAACGTCATCCCGGACGCCGCGCGCCGCAGCGATCCGGGACGACGTGCCAGAGGCGGAAAGCCGTATGGCGCCCGGCCCTACAGCGTCGACTTGGGTTCGGCGTCGTTCACGTTCACGCGGAACAGCCCGTCCTTGATTTCCTTCTCCTTGAGAAGGACGACGTCGATGACATCCGGCGGCACGACCTTGGGGTCGAGCGGGGCGAGGCTGGCGCCGCCATGGGCCATGTAGCTGAACGGGCCGTAATCCTCGGCGGTGAAGGTGCCGTCGATCACCGCCTTGATGGCGCGGTCGATGGTCGGCTCCATGTGCCAGAGCGCCGAAGCGATCACCGTTCCGGGGTACTGGCCGGACGTGTCGATGACGTTGCCGATCGCCTTCACGCCGCGCTCCTTGGCGGCGTCCGAGACACCGAAGCGCTCGGCGTAGAGCACATCCGCCCCCTTGTCGATCTGGGCGAAGGCGGCCTCCTTGGCCTTGGGCGGATCGTACCAGGAGTTGATGAAGGTGACGATGAACTTCACGTTCGGGTTCACCGACAACGCGCCTTCCATGAAGGCCTGCATGAGGCGGTTCACCTCCGGGATCGCGTAGCCGCCGACGAGGCCGATGACGTTCGACTTGGTGGTCTTGCCGGCGACCATGCCGGTCAGGAACGACGGCTCGTGGATGAAGTTGTCGAACACGGAGAAGTTCGGCTTGGTCGGGCCGAAGGACGAGCCCATCAGATAGGCCGTCGCCGGATAATCGGCCGCTACCTTGCGGGCGGGACGCTCCACCGCGAAAACCTCGCCGACCACGAGGTCGGCCCCCTCCTGCGAGTACTGCCGCATCACACGCTCATAGTCGGTGTTGGCGACGTTCTCGGAGAATTTGTAGGTGATGTCGCCGCGCGCCTCGGCCGCCTTCAGCGCCTTGTGAATGCGAGAGACCCATTGCTGCTCCACCGGAACGGTGAAGATGGCGGCGACCTTTATGGGCTTGGCCTTGGCCGCGAAGGCAGCGCCGCCGAAGGCGGTGAGGGCCAGCGCCCCGGCGCCCAGCGCCAGAAGCTGCCGCCGATCGATGCTTCCTGCGGAAAAAACCGGCAGGTTGCCGGACGACTTGACGACCATTTCTCTCATCTCCCCGAGCCTTGAAGCGGGCGGTGGCAGCGGGCCGATCCGCTGATCCGCCCTTCGAGGCGCCCGACATGCGAGCGTCATGCCATTTTCGAACTGATCAGTCCGAAAAGTCACGCGCCATTTCCGGGTGTCCCCAGGCGGACAGGAGATAGGTACGAATGAAAGGCGGCATCCCTTCGGCAAGATCGTCCGGGCCGCGCGCGACAATCACCGCGTCGATCTCCGGCCGCTCCTCAGTCGCGATATGCGCGCGAATGCGGGCGGCGACCGCCTCGGCCTCGTCGGCGACGACGATCTCCCGCAGCAGGGCGAGGCGCCGGGCATCCCGCAGGGCGGTCCATTGCGGCGCCGGCGCGACCTCGGTGGCGGCGATGCCGGTTTCCTCGGCGAGTTCGCGCAGCAGGCTGCCGTCGAGATCCACCCGCCCGTCGGGCGTGACATCGGAAGGGTCCGGCGTGCCGGCCGCGAAATAGATGCGCCCGGCATTGGCGGTCCACGGCGCCATGCGGGCGAGGACAAAGCCGCCATCGGCGCCGCGCAATGCGCCCATGGCGAACGCGTTGCGGGCGTGCGGGTGCGGCGGCTCAGTCGCCAGAAGCCAGAGCAGCGAGGCGTAATCGGCCTGCGCGTAGCGACCGCTCAACACGCCGGCGTCGATCTGGTGCTCCACCAGAAGCAGGATGGGCCCGTTCCAGATGCCCGGCTGGGCCTCGATCCGGTGGGCGAAATGCGCGTCGATGGCGGCGCGATTCTTGGTGGAGAGCGCGCATGGACCGGGATCGAGCCGCATGTCCAGCCGGTCGAGCGTGAAGACTTCGATGCGGCCGGCGGCGCCGAGCGTCACGGGTGGGACACTCCCGGCGCGTCACACATGGATGACGCCCTCGCCGACGATAACCGCGCCGCCGCCAATGGTGACAGCAGTCATCGCGCCCTGCGTCACCTCAAGCCCGAGCCGCACGAGGCTCGGGCGGCCCATCTCGACACCTTGCAGAATGTCGAAGGCGTGAAATCCGTCGACCGGCCGCTCCCCGGCGAACAGCACGGCGGCGAGGGAGGCGGCGGCGGAGCCGGTCGCCGGGTCTTCATCGATGCCCATATTGGCGCCGAACATGCGGGCCCGGAAGTCACCCTCACCGTCCTCGTCCCGGCAGAAGACATAGACCGAGTCCGCCTCGCCGCCGAAGGTGCCTATAAGCCGCGCCGCGCTGGGGCTGATGCGGGCGAGTGCCGAGCGCGAGGCCAGCGGCACGCAGACGAAAGGCACGCCGGCCGAGGCGACCACCGGCCGGTAGCCGTCGAAACCGATGTCGGACGTGTCGAGACCGAGCGCCTGCGCGCAGGCCTCCACGCTCATCGGCTCCTCGTGGATGATCTCGGGGATCCGCGGCACGGTGAAGATGGCATTTCCCACCCGCTCGCCGCGCAGATTCACATGGCACGGCACCGTGCCGACATTCTCCTCCAGCACGAAATCGGTGGAGGTTTCCACCCCGTCGCGGATCGCCAGCAGCACCGCCGTGCCGACCGTGGGGTGGCCGGCAAAGGGCAATTCGTGATTCACCGTGAAGATGCGCAGCTTGGAGCGGTTGCGCTCATCCTGCGGCTTCACCAGGAACACCGTCTCGGAGAGATTGAACTCCCTTGCGATGGCCTGCATCTGGTTGCTGTCCAGGCCATCGGCGTCGAGCACGACGGCCAGCGGATTTCCCGCGAGGGGACGATCGGTGAAGACGTCGAGCGTGACGAAGCGGCGGGACATGACGGTCAAAGCTTCTCCGGCGTGAAGAGGCGGGACGGCGTGACGAATTCATCCTGCGCGGCGACCGTGAGGATTTCCCGTGAGCCGGCGGCAGCCGTTCGGGCGAGCAGGCCATAGGCCGAGGAGGCGGCCCTGGAGAGCGCCTCGGCAGTGGAATGGCTGGACTTCCAGTGGACGAAGAACAGCGCCGCGATGGCATCGCCCGCCCCGTTCACGGATATGTCGAGCTTCGGCGTGCGCACCCGGTAGCGCCCGTCCGGACCGGAGGCCATCAGGTCGATGGAATCGGCGGGCGTGTCCTCGGTGTGCAGGCTGGTGACGAGAATGACGCGCGGCCCCATGGCGTGGACGAGGTCGCAGGCCGCCACCGCCTCGGCGAGCGTTCCCGTGCTGCGGCCGGAGAGATAGTCCAGTTCGAACTGGTTGGGCGTGATGAGATCTGCCGCCGGCACGGCGCGGTCGCGGATGAACTCCGGCAGGCCCGGACGGACGAACACGCCCCGCCCCACATCGCCGATCACCGGATCGCAGCAGAAATGAGCCTCGGCGTTGGCCGCCTTCACGCGGGCCGCGGCATCGAGAATGGCCTCACCGGTCTCCGCCGAGCCCATATAGCCCGACAGCACCCCGTCGCAGCGCGGCAGCACGTTGCGATCCTCCAGCCCGCCGACCAGTTCGCGGATCAACCCGGCGCCGAAAACCTCGCCGCGCCAGGCGCCGTAGCCGGTGTGATTGGAGAACTGGACGGTATGGATACCCCACACTTCATGGCCGAGCCGCTGCATCGGGAACATTGCCGACGCGTTGCCGACATGGCCATACGCGACCCAGGACTGGATCGAAAGAAAGTTCATCGCAAACGCGCCCCACCCTGAAGAGAACGATCAGCGGTTAGGCCCCGCAATGCAAGCGCTCAAACGAAATTCGGTGAGCCAATCCATAAAGTTGCGCGATGTGTTGCCGAAGCGCACGCCCGGCCTGACACCGGCCGCCCTTGCCGCCGACCCGGCGGCATGCGAGAGCGACCCGACACCCATCACCCGAGCGACGCCATGACCGAGATGCTATCCGCCGCCGCCCTCGCCCAGGCGATCCGCGCCGGGCACCTGTCCCCCGCGGATGTCGCCGAGCGGTGCATCGAGGCGATCGCGGCGCGTGAAGGTGCCGTCGGCGCCTTGGCGAGCTTCGACGCCGAGGCGCTGCGCGCGGCCGCTCAGGCGCCGGGCCTTCCCGGCACGCCGCTTGCGGGTCTGCCCGTGGGCATCAAGGACATTCTCGACACCGTGGATTTCCCCACAGAGCGGGGCACGCCGCTTTTCGCCGGCTATTACCCAGCCGCGGATTCTGCCGTGGTGCGGATGATCGCCCGCGCGGGCGGCCTCATCGCCGGCAAGACTGTAACGACCGAATTCGCCTTCCTGCAGCCCTCCCCCACGCGAAACCCGCGCCGGCTCACCCACAGCCCCGGCGGCTCGTCCTCCGGCTCGGCGGCGGCGGTCGCGGCGGGGATGCTGCCGATCGCCATCGGCACGCAGACCGGCGGCTCGGTGATCCGACCGGCCTCCTTCTGCGGGGTCACCGGGTACAAGCCGTCTTTCAAACTTCTGCCGGTGCTCGGCCTCAAGCCCTTCGCGTGGTCCCTCGACACAATCGGGCTCTTTGGCGCGCATGTGGCCGATGTCGCCTTCGCCGTGGCGGCGATTACCGGACGCGACTTCAATCTCGACGCGGAGACGCCGCGCCCGCGGCTCGCCATGGCGAAGACGGCACGGGCCGGGTTCGCGACGCCGGATGCCCATGCGGCGCTGGAGCAGGCGCTGCGGGCGGCGGAGCGCGCCGGCGCGCAGGTGGAGGTGGTCGATCTGCCCCCGGCGCTGGAAGAGGGCGACGCGGCAAGCGCGGTGGTCCAGGCTTACGAAGCCTCACTCGCCATGGCCGATGAATGGGACCGCCATCGTGAGAAGCTTTCCCCCCTGCTGCGCGCTTATCTTGAGGAGGCGCAAGGCACGACACCCGAGGCCTATGATGCCGGCCGTCGTGCGGCCCGCAAGGCCCGGAACGCGCAGGCCGACCTGATGGCGGGCTACGATGCCCTGCTGACCTTTTCGGCCCCCGGCGAGGCGCCGGAGGGTTTCGCCACCACCGGCTCGGCCGTCTTTAACCGGCTGTGGACCCTGACCGGGGCGCCCTGCGTCAACGTTACCGGCCTCACCGGCGCAACCGGCCTTCCCATCGGCGTGCAGATCGTCGGCCGCTTCGGACGCGATCGCACGACGCTGGCCGCTGCGCGCTTCCTCGAACGCGCCATCGCGGAGGCCTGACACGGGCGAAATTTCCAATGGATGGAGGCGCAATCTAATAGTATATAAAATTTATAGATTAGGAGTTTTAATCATGATGCCATCCCGATTTCGCCTGTCCCGCCGAAGCGTTCTTGCCCTCTCCGGCTTCGCCGCCATCACCATGACCGGCCCGTCCGGCGCATGGGCACAATCCTCCGACACGGTGCGCGTCGGCTATCAGCGTTCCTCAACTCTCATCGCCCTGCTCAAGGCGGATGGGGAGCTCGAAAAGGCGCTGGCGCCGTTGGGCGTCAGCGTGAGCTGGCACGAATTCACCAGCGGGCTGCCCTTGCTGGAAGCGCTCAATCTCGGCAAGGTCGATTTCAGTGCCGACGTCGCGGACACCGTGCCGGTTTTCGCGCAGGCTGCCGGGGCAAAGCTCGCCTTCGTGGCTGAGGAGGCCCCCTCGCCCGCGGCGCAAGCCATCCTCGTGCCCGAAGGCTCCAGCATCGCGTCCCTGGCCGATCTCAAAGGCAAGAAAATTGCCGTAACCAAAGGCGCCGGCAGCCACTATCTCCTGCTCGCGGCGCTCGCCAAGGGCGGTCTGAGCTTCAAGGACATCACCCCCGCCTATCTGACCCCGGCCGATGGCCGCGCGGCTTTCGTCGGCGGCAACGTCGATGCCTGGGTCGCCTGGGATCCGTTCCTCGCGACCACGCAAGCGGCCTCGAAAGGGCGCATCCTCGCCGACGGCAGCGACGGCCTCGCCAGCTACAAGAGGTATTACCTCGCTTCGGAAACCTTCGCGCAGGCCCACCCAAAGGTGCTCGCCATCATCTTCGAGAAGCTGAAGGCGAAGGGTGAGTGGGTGAAGGCGCATCCCAAGGAGGCTGCCGCCCAGCTCGCGGCACTGTGGGGCATCGACGCCGCGGCGGTCGAGGTCGCCAATGGCCGCCGCAGTTACCAGGTCGGCATCGTCACCAAGCCCGGCCTCGCCGAACAGCAGAAGATCGCCGACGCCTTCTTCAAGGAGGGTCTGCTGCCGCGCGCGATCGACACCGGCGCCGTCACCATCTGGCAACCGGCCGGCCTGTGACGGGAGGCGGGAGCGGGAGGGTCATCGCCCCTCCCGCCCTTAGGGCGCCTGCTACTCCGCCGCGACCTTCTTGAAGCCCAGCGGATCGTAGTTCAGCACCGGGGCGAGCCAGCGCTCGGCCTCCTCCACGCTCATGCCCTTGCGCCGCGCATAGTCCTCGACCTGATCGCGCTCGACCCGGCCGACACCGAAATAGGAGGCGTCGGGATGGGCGAAGTAGAGGCCCGACACCGCCGCCCCCGGCCACATCGCAAAGCTCTCGGTCAGCTCCACGCCAATTTTAGGCGTCGCCTCCAAGAGACTGAAAAGAGTGGACTTTTCCGTGTGGTCGGGCTGCGCCGGATAGCCGGGTGCTGGACGGATGCCGCGATAGGCTTCTTGAATCAGATTCTCATTCTCAAGTTCTTCATCCGGTGCGTAAGCCCAGAATTCCTTGCGCACGCGCTCATGCATCCGCTCTGCAAAGGCTTCCGCAAGACGGTCGGCCAAGGCCTTGAGAAGAATCGAGGAATAGTCGTCATGCGCCGCCTTGAAGGCGTCGGAACGCTCCTGCTCCCCGAAGCCCGCGGCGACGCAGAAGCCGCCGATGTAATCCGGCACGCCCGTTGACTTCGGCGCGATGAAATCGGCCAGCGCCAGATTGGTGCGCCCCTCGCGCTTGGCCATTTGCTGGCGCAGTGTGTGCAGGGTGGCGAGTTCCGAGGCGCGATCATCGCCGGTGAACAGAACGATATCGTCGCCCACCGTGTTCGCCGGCCAGAAGCCGACCACCGCGCGGGCGGTCAGCCATTTCTCCTCGACGATCTTCTGCAGCATGCGCTGCGCGTCATCATAGAGGGCGCGGGCGGCAATGCCGATCTTCTCGTCCTCAAGGATGCGCGGGAACTGCCCGGCGAGTTCCCAAGACTGGAAGAAGGGCGTCCAGTCGATATAGGGCACCAGTTCGCCAAGGTCGTAGTCCTCGAAAACGCGCGTGCCGAGGAAGGTCGGCACCGGCGCCCGGTAGCTGTCGAAATCGAGCACCAGCCGATTGGCGCGGGCCTCCTCCAGTTTCACGCGCACCTTGTTCCGGTCGCTCTTGGCGTGCGCATCGGCGACCTTCGCGTATTCCGCGCGCAGGCTCGCGACATAGTCCTCGCGCGTATTGTCGTTGAGCAGGTTCGAGACCACGCCGACGGCACGGCTCGCGTCCGTCACGTAGACCGCCTGGCCGCGGACATACTGCGGAGCGATCTTCACCGCCGTGTGGACGCGCGAGGTGGTCGCGCCGCCGATGAGCAACGGCACGGAAAAGCCCTCGCGCTCCATTTCCGAGGCGACATGGACCATCTCGTCGAGAGAGGGGGTGATGAGGCCGGAGAGGCCGATCACGTCAACCTTCTCGGCGCGGGCGGTCTCCAGGATCTTTGCCGTCGGCACCATCACGCCGAGGTCGATCACCTCGTAGTTGTTGCACTGGAGCACGACGCCGACGATGTTCTTGCCGATGTCATGCACGTCGCCCTTCACCGTCGCCATCAGCACCTTGCCGGCGGAGGAATCCCCCACCGTGCCGTTGTCGATCTTTTCCTGCTCCATGAAGGGCATGAGATAGGCGACCGCCTGCTTCATGACGCGGGCGGACTTCACGACCTGCGGCAGGAACATCTTGCCGGCGCCGAACAGGTCGCCGACCACGTTCATGCCGGCCATCAGGGGCCCTTCGATGACGTGCAGCGGGCGCTGGGCCTTCTGGCGGGCCTCCTCGACATCGACCTCGACGAAATCGGTGATACCGTTGATGAGGGCGTGTTCCAGCCGCTTCTCGACCGGCTGGCTGCGCCAGGCGAGATCCGCCTCCTTCCTCTCCCTGCCGCCGCCGCGGAAACGTTCGGCAAGCGCCAGCAGGCGCTCGGTCGCGTCGTCGCGGCGGTTGAGGACCACGTCTTCGCAGGCCTCGCGCAGTTCCGGCTCGATCTCGTCATAAACGGCAAGCTGGCCGGCATTGACGATGCCCATGTCCATGCCCGCGCCGATCGCGTGGTACAGGAACACCGCGTGCATCGCCTCACGCACCGGCTCGTTGCCGCGGAAGGAGAAGGACAGGTTCGACACGCCGCCCGAGACATGGGCGTGCGGCAGCTGCTGGCGGATCGCCCGCGTCGCCTCGATGAAGGCGACGCCGTAGCCGGAATGCTCCTCGATGCCGGTCGCCACCGCGAAGATGTGCGGGTCGAAGATGATGTCTTCGGGCGGGAAACCAACCTCGTCGACGAGGATGCGGTAGGCGCGCGTGCAGATCTCGATCTTGCGCTCATAGGTGTCCGCCTGGCCCTTCTCGTCGAAGGCCATGACGACAACCGCCGCGCCATAGGCACGCACCAGCCTTGCGTGATGACGGAAGGCATCCTCGCCCTCCTTCATGGAGATCGAGTTCACGATCCCCTTGCCCTGAATGCACTTCAGGCCGGCCTCGATGACGCTCCACTTGGAGCTGTCCACCATGATCGGCACGCTGGCGATATCCGGCTCCGCGGCGAGCAGGTTCAGGAACGTCACCATGGCCTTCTCGGAGTCGAGCAGGCCCTCGTCCATGTTGACGTCGATGACCTGGGCGCCGTTCTCCACCTGGTCGCGCGCCACCGCCAGCGCCGCCGTGTAGTCGCCATTGGTGATGAGCTTGCGGAAGCGCGCCGAGCCGGTGACGTTGGTGCGCTCACCGACATTCACGAAGGGAATTTGCGGCGTCAGCTCAAAGGGTTCGAGGCCGGAGAGGCGCAGGCGCGGCTCGATTTCCGGCACCACGCGCGGCGTGTGCGGCGCGACCGCCTCGGCAATGGCACGGATGTGGTCCGGCGTCGTGCCGCAACAGCCGCCGACGATGTTGACCAGACCCGACGCCGCGAACTCGCCGACGAGCTTGGCCATCGCCGCAGGGCTTTCGTCATAGAGGCCGAACTCGTTGGGCAGCCCCGCATTCGGATAGGCGCAGACGAACGTGTCGGCGAGGCGCGACAGGTCGTCGATATGGGCGCGCATCTCCTTGGCGCCGAGCGCGCAGTTGAAGCCGATGGAAAACGGGTTCGCGTGGCGCAGCGCATACCAGAAAGCCGCCGCCGTCTGGCCAGACAGCGTACGGCCGGACAGGTCCGTGATCGTGCCGGAGATCATCACCGGCAGGCGGATGCCGCGTTCCTCGAATAGTCGTTCGATCGCGAAGACGGCGGCTTTGGCGTTGAGCGTGTCGAAGATGGTCTCGATCAGCAGAATATCCGACCCACCATCGATGAGCGCGCCCGCCTGCTCGCCATAAGCCGTTGCCAGCTCGTCGAAACTCGTTGCGCGGAAGCCGGGGTCGTTGACGTCCGGGGAGATGGAGGCGGTGCGGTTGGTGGGGCCGATGGCGCCGGCGACGAAGCGGCGCCGCCCGTCCTTCGCCTCCGCCAGCCGCGCGGCCTCCTTGGCGATGCGCGCGCCCTCGAAATTGATCTCGTAGACCAGGCTCTCCATGCCGTAATCGGCCATGGCGATGGTCGTGCCGGAGAAGGTGTTGGTCTCCACAATGTCCGCGCCCGCCAGGAAATAGGCGAGGTGAATGTCCCGCACCGCGTCCGGCAAGGTGAGGTTGAGCAGGTCGTTATTGCCCTTGAGGTCGCGGTTCCAGCTGTTGAACCGCTCGCCGCGATAGCCGGCCTCGTCCAGCTTCAGTTGCTGGATCATCGTCCCCATGGCGCCATCGAGCACGAGAATGCGCTCGGCAGCGGCGGCGCGGAGGGCGGCGAAGGTGTCGGCGAGAGGGTTGGCAGCAGGCGTTTTGGCAGCAGGCGTTTTGGCAGCAGTCATGGCGGAACGCTTCCTACTCCCTCTCCCCGACGGGGAGAGGGTTGGGGTGAGGGGCCTCGCGGCGCAGGACATCGAGAATGCGCAGCAGAACCCCGTCGAGATTCGTCAGCACGTCGTTATTCCAGAAACGAATGACCAGAAAGCCACAGGCTTCGATCACCCTTGTTCTTTCCTCGTCGGTCTCAGCCGAATGCTGACCACCGTCGAGTTCAATCACCAGTTTCGCATCGATGCAGAGGAAGTCGACGACATATCTGTCGATCGGGGCCTGACGTCTAAATTTCAATCCTGCGAGCCGACGATCGCGCAGGCGGGACCAGAGCATGGCTTCGACGTTGGTCTGGTCTTTGCGCAGCCGACGTGCTCTCGAAATCCTACCCGTCATCCCCCTCACCCGCCGCTGCGCGGCGACCTCTCCCCATCGGGGAGAGGTTAAGCCCTCGCGACATCAGCATAATTTCCGCTCACGCCGCCGCCTGCCCATTCGCCTGCCCCGCCGCTGCCACCTCCTGCGGGGGGCGCACGCCCAGCAGGTGGCAGATGGCGTAGACGAGGTCGGCGCGGTTCAGCGTGTAGAAATGGAATTCCGACACGCCGCGATCGACGAGATCGAACACCTGCTCGGCCGCGACCGCCGCAGCAATGAGCTTGCGGGTCTCGGGATCATTGTCGAGCCCTTCGAACCGCGCGGCGAGCCAGGCGGGCATGAAGGTGCCGGTCTTCTCCGAGAAGTTCTTGGCCTGCTTGAAGTTCGATACCGGCAGGATACCGGGCACGACCGGCACATCGATACCGCGCGCATGCACCTTGTCGAGGTAGCGGAAATAGAGGTCGTTGTCGAAGAAACACTGGGTGATGGCCCGTGTCGCCCCCGCCTCGACCTTGGCGGCGAGGATGTCGAGATCGGTGTCGAAGCTCGGGCTTTCCGGGTGCTTTTCCGGGTAAGCCGAGACGGAGACTTCGAAATTCGCGATGCGGCGAATGCCGGCGACCAGGTCCGCGGAGGTCTTGTAGCCAGCCTCATGCGGCTCGTAGGCCTGCCCCACACCGCCCGGCGGATCGCCGCGCAGCGCCACGATATGGCGCACCCCGGCGTCCCAGTAGCCGCGCACCACGTCGTCGACCTCGTCCTTCGTCGCGGAGACGCAGGTGAGATGCGCCGCCGGGGCGAGGCGGGTTTCCTTGACGATGCGCTCGACCGTGGCGTGCGTGCGCTCGCGGGTGGAGCCGCCGGCGCCATAGGTTACGGAGACGAATTTCGGCGCGAGGGGCGCGAGCCGGGTGACGGAGGACCAAAGGGTCGCCTCCATTTCCGGCGTCTTGGGCGGAAAGAACTCGAACGAAACCGAAATGGGCCGCCCGCCGGCGCGGCGGCTGCGGCGCTCGATATCCGACGACATCAGGCGACCTCCCTCTTGTTTTTGGCCGAGGCCAACGCGATGCGCGGATCGCGGGCCAGCCAGAGTGACACGGTCAGCTTGCCGTCCGCCTGCGGTGCGAGAAGACGGTGCGACTGGAGACTAAGTCCCGACTGCACAAGCCAATTTTCCATGATCTCGGGCGCGAAGCCGAGACGGCGATGGGCGTGCTGCTCGCGCAGGAACTCAAGATCATGCGGGTCGAAGTCGATCACCAGCAGCCGCCCGCCCGGACGCAGCACGCGGGCGGCCTCCTTCAGCGCGCGCGGCGCGTCCTCGAGGAAGTGCAGCACCTGGTGGACGACCACCACATCGAAGGAATCGCGTGGCAAAGCAAGGCTGTAGATGTCGCCCTGCCGCACCGTGGCGTTGCGGACGCCCGCGCGTTCCAGATTGGCGCGGGCGACGGCGAGCATTTCCGACGACAGATCGATGCCGACGCCGCGCTCCATCTCGCCGGCGAACAGCTCCAGAATCCGCCCGGTGCCGGTGCCGAGATCCAGCAGGCTGCCGATGGGCGCGCCGGAAAGCGCTGATTTTATAGCGGCTTCCACCTGTTCCTCAGGCGCGTGGAGGCGGCGGATGGCGTCCCATTCATGGGCATGGGCGCGGAAATAGGCCTGCGCATGGGCGGCACGGGCGGCGCGCACCGCCTCCAGCCGCTCGCGGTCGCGCAGCAGCACCTCGTCGTCCGGCGCCATCAGCTCCAGCAGCGCATCGGTGAGGGCGGCGCCGGGCGCGTCGACGGCGCGGCGGTAGAAC
>JAEZMI010000194.1 GCA_023414975.1 Pseudomonadota bacterium
CCGGGCGCCCCGCGCCCCCGGTGACCGCGGACCTGGCATATGCGCCGGCGCGCGCGCGCCTCGACCGCGTGGTCGCCGCGCTCGACAGCGCCCTGCCCAACCTGCCACCGGAGGACGCGTTCCATCAGGCGGTCGAGCCGGTCTCCAACACCGAGCCGGAAGCTTACCGGGCCATGGTGGAGCGGGCGAAGGAGTACATCCGCGCCGGCGACATCTTCCAGGTGGTGCTCTCGCAGCGCTTCGACGCGCCCTTCACCCTGCCGCCCTTCTCGCTCTACCGCGCGCTGCGGCGGATAAACCCGGCGCCGTTCCTCGTTTATTTCAACTTCGGCGGGTTCTCGCTGGTGTGCTCCAGCCCGGAAATCCTCGTCCGGCTGCGCGACGACACCGTCACAATCCGTCCGATCGCCGGCACGCGCCGGCGCGGCGCAACCCCGCATGAGGACAAGGCGCTGGAGGACGAGCTGCTGGCCGACCCCAAGGAACGTGCCGAACATCTCATGCTGCTCGACCTCGGCCGCAACGATGTGGGTCGCGTCGCCAAGATCGGCTCCGTGCACGTCACCGACAGCTTCTTCATCGAGCGCTACAGCCAGGTCATGCACATCGTCTCCAATGTCGAGGGCGAGCTGGACCCGCGACGCGACGCGCTTGACGCGCTGGCCGCCGGCTTTCCGGCGGGCACCGTCTCGGGCGCGCCGAAGGTGCGGGCGATGGAGATCATCGACGAACTGGAGCGCGACAAGCGCGGCATCTATGCCGGCGCCATCGGCTATTTCGGCGCCGATGGCGAGATGGACACCTGCATCGTGCTGCGCACCGCCGTCGTGAAGGACGGCAAGATGCATGTGCAGGCGGGCGCCGGCATCGTCTATGACTCCGTGCCCGAGAGCGAATTGCAGGAATGCGTCAACAAGGCCAAGGCGCTGTTCCGCGCCGGCGAGGAAGCGGTGCGCTTCGCGGCGCGGGCGGGGCGCGGGCAATGAGGACCCTTGGGATGGAGCCGGCGCGGCAGCGGCGATGGCGGGGCTGGCGATAAAGCGATCGCCGCCAGCGCGGCTTGACCCCGCGCCGGATGACACCCTAGACCTTTTGCAGCCGGCACGGGCCGGCGGATGGACGCCCGATGATCCTTCTCGTCGACAATTACGACAGCTTCACCTGGAACCTTGTCCACTATCTCGGCGGCCTCGGCGCCGAGGTCGAGGTGCGCCGTAACGACACGCTCACCGTCGACGAGGCGCTGGCAATGAAGCCCGAGGCCATCGTCATCTCCCCCGGCCCGGCCACGCCGGATGATGCCGGCATCTGCTGCGATCTCATCGCGCGGGCGGCGCAGGAGGGCGTGCCGGTGTTTGGCGTGTGCCTCGGGCATCAGGCCATCGGGCAGGTGTTCGGCGGCGACGTCGTGCGGGCGCCGCTGCCTATCCACGGCAAGCTCGCCATGGTCCAGCACAAGGGCGAGGCGGTATTTCGCGGCATCAACGGCCCGTTCAAGGCGACGCGCTACCACTCCCTCGTGGTGAAGCGCGACACCCTGCCCGCCGCGCTCGGCATCACCGCGGAGACCGAGGACGGGCTGATCATGGGCCTCTCCCACAAGGAGTTGCCGGTCCATGGCGTGCAGTTCCATCCGGAGAGCATCGCCTCCGAGCACGGACAGACCATCCTCAAGAACTTCCTCGACATGGCCAAGGCGTGGAATGCCGGCCGGTCGCGGGCTGCCTGACGCGCGTTTCGGGGGAACGATGGAAAATCTCAAGGCCATCATCGGCAAGATCGCGACCGGCGCGACGCTGACGCGGGCGGAGTCCGCCTTCGCCTTCGACATCATGATGTCCGGCGAGGCGACGCCCTCGCAGATCGGCGCCGTGCTGATGGGCCTGCGGGTGCGGGGCGAGGATGTGGAGGAGATCGCGGGGGCGGTCTCGACGATGCGCGCCAAGATGCTGCGGGTCGAGGCGCCGGCCGACGCGGTCGATGTCGTCGGCACCGGCGGCGACGCCTCCGGCTCCTACAACATCTCGACCTGCGCCTCGTTCATCGTCGCCGGCGCAGGCGTGCCCGTGGCCAAACACGGCAACCGCGCGCTTTCCTCGAAATCCGGCGCGGCGGACGTGCTGGCCGCCCTCGGCGTCAAGATAGACCTCACGCCCGCCCAGATTTCCCGCTGCATTGCAGAAGCCGGCATCGGCTTCATGTTCGCGCCGGGCCATCACCCGGCCATGAAGCATGTCGGGCCGACGCGCGTGGAAATGGGGACGCGCACGATCTTCAACCTGCTCGGGCCGCTGTCGAACCCGGCCGGCGTCACCCGGCAGATGGTCGGCGTGTTCGCGCGGGGGTGGGTGGAGCCGATCGCCGAGGTGCTGCGCACGCTCGGCTCGACCCGCGCCTGGGTCGTGCACGGCTCGGACGGGCTCGACGAGATCACCACGACCGGCCCGACCACCGTGGCCGAGTTAAAGGACGGCACGGTCCGCGCCTTCGAGATCGCCCCGGAAGAGTTCGGTCTCGTCCGCGCGACGCCGCAGTCGCTCAAGGGTGGCGATGGCGCGGCCAATGCGCTGGCGCTGCGCGCCGTGCTGGCGGGCGAGCCGAGCGCCTATGCCGACGTGGCGCTGCTCAACGCCGCCGCCGCGCTGATCGTGGCCGGCAAGGCGGATGGCATCGGCCCGGCGCTGGAGATCGCCCGCGCCTCGCTGACGGGCGGCCATGCGCAGGCCGCGCTGGACCGGCTGGTGGCGGTCTCCGCCGCAGCCGTTGCGGAGTGACGGGAATGGCGGATATTCTGGAAAAGATCGGCGCCTATAAGCGCGAGGAAATCGCCGCCGCGAAGCTCGCCCGGCCGCTCGCACAGGTCCGGACCGAGGCCGAGGCGCAGGCGCCGACGCGGGGGTTTCTCCGCGCGATTGAGGGGAAGATCGCCGCGGGCAAGACCGCGCTGATCGCCGAGATCAAGAAGGCAAGCCCGTCCAAGGGTCTCATCCGGCCGGATTTCGACCCGCCGGCCCTAGCCGCCGCCTATGAGGCGGGCGGCGCGGCGTGCCTCTCCGTGCTGACCGACAAGCCCTCCTTCCAGGGCGCGCCGGAATTCCTCACGGCCGCCCGCGCGGCCTGTTCGCTGCCGGCCTTGCGCAAGGATTTCCTCTACGACACCTATCAGGTCTATGAGGCAAGGGCCTGGGGGGCGGACTGCATCCTCGTCATCATGGCCTCGGTCGACGATGCGCTCGCCCGCGACCTCATCGACACCGCGCACGGCCTCGGCATGGATGCTCTGGTCGAGGTGCATGACGATGCCGAGCTCGACCGCGTGCTGACGCTGCCCGCGCGTCTCGTCGGCATCAACAACCGCAATCTGCGCAATTTCGAAGTTACGCTCGCCACCTCCGAGCGCCTCGCCCCACGCATTCCGGCCGACCGGGTGATCGTTGGCGAGAGCGGCATCTTCACGCCCGCGGATGTCGCGCGACTGGCCAAGGTGCGCATCGAGACCATCCTCGTCGGCGAGAGCCTGATGCGGCAGGCGGATGTGGCGGCGGCGACACGCGCCCTGCTGACGCCCGCCCTGCGGGCCGCCGGCTAATGAGCGAGCGCCCCGCCCTCACCCATCTCGACGCCACCGG